>CAYNFU010000006.1:0-33229 GCA_964396785.1 uncultured Gammaproteobacteria bacterium
AGCGCAAATAACGGAGATATTGTCGTTGCCCTTCTTGATAATGGAATGGCCACTCTAAAGAGGTACTTCAAGGAAACGACTAGGATACGCCTTGAGCCCGCCAACGCTAAAATGAGCCCCATATTCGTCAAAAATGTACGTATTCAGGGTAAGGTGGTTGGGTTAATTCGAAGATACGACAGAAATTAGCTATTTCTTCTTTTGAGGTGAGTATAAATATAAAGTCCGAAGGCGGCCACTCCAAGGAGGATAATTACAAATTGAAACTTTCTAAATACAGGCTCTATTGCCAGCCAATTTTCGCCCAGCTTTAATCCTACGTAGGCCAAAATGCCGGACCAGATAAAGGAGCCGATGAAAGTAAGTAGCGCAAAAACAGGAAGGTTCATTTTGGCAATACCAGCGGGAAGAGAAATGAAGGTCCTGACAATTGGAAGTAGTCTTGATCCAAAGGTTATTCCTTGCCCGTATTTTGTAAACCACTCTTTAGACTTGTCAAACTCTTCTTCCCGAATTAAAAGCCACTTACCCCATTTCCTTATGGCAATTCTTACCCACCCTTCCCCTTTGACGTAACCTAGGTAATAGGCAAGAAGTGAGCCTGAAAGATTTCCCAAAGCCCCTATAAAAACTACGGCCCAAAAAGAAACTACTCCCCGTCCTGCCAAAAATCCCCCAAAGGGCATGGTAATTTCTGATGGAATCGGGATGAGTGCGGATTCTGCCGTCATAAGGACAAAGACGGCCACAAGTCCCGAGCCTTCAATAAAGCCTGTTAAGGCGTTAACTATTACTCCTGTTATCTCCTCCATATACTTCCAAGTAAATTCTTACCCGTCATTGTATTAGGAACTGGTATATCTAGTAAAGAAAGGACGGTTGGTCCAATATCCGCAAGTATTCCAGACGTTAGCATGGTGGGTTTGCCCAAAAATTGTTTGCTTACAGCAATAAATGGAACAGGATTTGCGGAATGCTCTGTATCCACCCCGCCGGTATGGAGGTTTATCATTTCCTCGGCATTCCCATGGTCAGCAGTAATAAGCAGTATCCCATTGTTTGCCGAAATAAAACTTTCCAGGTGACCCAAACACTCATCCACCACCTCACAAGCAGTTACGGCTGGCTTAATATTCCCGGTATGCCCTACCATGTCGGGATTGGGGAAATTGATGAGAATAAAGGAATACTCGTGCCTAGTTCTCATATAATTAAGAACACTCTCCGTGAGGGCTTTTGCCGACATTTCAGGTTTTAAATCGTAGGTTTTTACTTTGGGGGAAGGAACAATGATTCTTTCCTCGCCTGAAAATGCGTGATCGCGAAGTCCGTTAAAATAGAAAGTTACAAATCTCTCTTTTTCCGATTCGGTGGCTCTTAACTGTTGTAATCCGTGATTAGATATCACCCTTCCCAAAGGCATTTCGATAATCTCGGGAGGGAAAGCTACTTTGGCTCCTGCTTCAACCAAAGAGTTGGCATAAAGTGTCATTGTTACAAAATAGAGGTTCTCAAGGGCTTTACCCCTCTCAAAAATGGGCCTTGATGTATCTTGTGCAATTGGCGTATGACGACCCAAATATTCCACTTGGTATGGGTCAAATTCCACAATCTCATTAGCCTTTGAAAAATCTTTGAGTAAAAATGCTTTTGAAAGTTGTCTTGGCCGATCAATTCTAAAATTGAAAAAAATGACGGCGTCTTTATCTTTGATTGTAGCAAGAGGCTGACCCCTCTCGTCAGAAATAATTGAGGGGGCTATAAATTCATCCGTCGCCCCCTCTTGATATGAAAGCTCAATAGCCTCTTCAGGGGTTTTCACAATTTGACCCATCCCTCTCGTTAATGCAAGATAGGCCTTCTGAGTTCTTTCCCAGCGATAATCCCTATCCATAGCCCAGTAGCGTCCCATTAGGGATGCAATTTTTCCTACCCCTTCTCTTTTTAGAATATTTTTGACCTGGTTCACGTAAGTTTTTGCAGAGGTCGGAGCCGAGTCTCTCCCGTCGGTAAATAAGTGCAAAAAAAAGTTTGGGAATTTTAGACGTCCAGCGAGTTGAATTAGAGCAAATAAATGCTCGATATTTGAGTGCACCCCACCCGCGCCAATTAAGCCCATAAAATGTACGTTTGAAGAATTTTTCTTGGCGTGCTCAAATGCCCCTATGAGAGCCTCATTTGAGAAAAATGCTCCTTCGGCTATGGACATGTTAATCCGCACCAGGTCCTGGTAAACAATTCGACCAGCCCCAAGGTTTAAGTGCCCCGTTTCGGTGTTTCCAGCTTCACCCTTAGGGAGACCTACGGCTTCTCCTGAAGCGGAAAGCTGTGTATGGGGGTAGGAAATCCAAAATCTGTTGAAATTTGGTGTTTTTGCCTGAGAAATGGCATTCCCCGGCCCATTGGGCGCAATACCCCAGCCATCAAGAATAACAAGAGTAACGAACCTTGGAGAGTCCGGATTCATGGGGCATTAAGGGAAAGTTCATGCTCGATTGCCAAAAGTCTATTGTATTTTGCAACACGCTCACCCCTGGCTGGAGCGCCGAACTTTACATAGTCTGCCCCAACGCCGACCCCAAAATCAGCAATCAGCCAGTCGTTGGTTTCTCCCGACCTATGCGAAACTATTACCTTCCAGTTTGCGTCCCTCGCCTGCTTAACCACTTTAAGTGTCTCTGTTATTGTTCCTATTTGATTGGGTTTAACCAAAATTCCATTACATGCCTTCTCCTTAATTGCCTTTTCAACACGTTTAGGATTTGTAACCAGTAAATCGTCCCCAACTATTGTTACCTGGTCTCCAAAAATTTCCTGAATTTTTTTCCAACCGGACCAGCCATCCTCGTAGAACGGGTCCTCGAGGTTAGAAAGCCTATATGTCGTGTTTATAGCCTTATAAAACTCAATAAGCTGGTCTTCGCTCAGAGGTGAGGATTTATCTCTTATGACGTACTCCCCGTTTTTGTGGAAGGAGTTTGCCGCTACATCAAGACCAAAGAATATATCCCTTCCGATTTGATATTTAGTAGCGCGTATTGAGTCTGCCATGAGTTCAAAGGCGTCGGCATTAGTAAAAAGATTGGGGGCGTAGCCTCCTTCATCGCCAACAGAGTGAATAGCCCCACGCCTTTCTAAGTTGTCCCCAATGGCAAGATATATCTCCGCTCCAATTCTCAGGCCCTCGGAAAATGTCTTTGATGAAGCAGGGCTTACATGAAATTCTTGAAAATCTAAGTTTCCCGCCCCGTGAAGTCCGCCATTTATCATGTTAAAAAGCGGGGTCGGAATGTGCACCTTGGGATTAAAACCTAACCCCTTTGAAAGATATTCTATCCATTTATATAGAGGAATATTTTGGGCCAAGGCCCCTGCTTTAGTAACGGCCATAGAAACTGCTAAGATTGCATTAGCTCCATATTTTGTCTTATTTTCCGTACCATCGAGGGCAATGAGTTTCTGGTCAATATCATATTGGTGGACTGGATCCTGGCCCCAGGTAGCGGGACCTAAAATATCATTTACGTTCTTTACCGCAGTGAGAACTCCTTTGCCATGGTAGCGGGGATCTGTCGTATCTCTTAATTCTATAGCTTCGTGGGTCCCGGTTGAAGTTCCTGCGGGAACGGATGTAACTGAAACCAAACCGTTGTCCAAAAGACATGCAGCTTCAACCGTTGGGATTCCTCTGGAATCCAATATCTCCCTAGCCCAGACTTTTGATATCTTCGCCATAATTACCTCTTCCCAACTTTCTTCTCTGCGTTATGAATTAGAAGTCTTGCGCGCTCGATGGAATCCGGATTTACAGAAATGCTGGTGATTCCATAACCGACGAGTTTTTCAACCAAGTCGTCATACTGTGACGGTGCCTGTCCGCAGATTGACGAGGATATTCCGTGCTTGTGGCACGATTTAATAACTCGCTCAAGGGCCCAAAGAACGGCCGGCGTGCGCTCGTCAAAGGCTGAAGCGACTTCTGCGTTATCCCGGTCCGTTCCTAAAATAAGCATAGTTAGGTCATTGGAACCGATTGATATGCCGTCAATTCCGACTTTAACGAAATCCTCAAATTGGATAATGTTTACCGGAAGCTCAACCATCATCCAGAACTTAAAACTCGGGGACTCGAGTAAACCCTCAGATGCAACAAGTCTTTTTACCTTTGAAAGCTCCTCGGGAGAGCGTACGAAAGGAATCATGAGCCATAGGTTTTTGTGCTTTTCTCGAACCTTTTTAATAGCCGCAAGCTCTAGGCCAAAAACCTCGGGATTTGCTATGTAGCGAAATGCTCCACGATATCCCAACATTGGATTTGATTCCTCCGGCTCCCAGGCAGCTCCTCCAGGAAGAGACCTATATTCGTTTGTTTTGAAATCAGTCGCCCTGTAGACAACTGGGCGGGGATCAAAAGCTTCACAAAATGTAATTAGGTGACTAGCAAGCTTATTAATGAAGTCCCCCTGGGTTTTGTGCTTTAAAGCCTCCTTAGGATGTATTCCAATATTGGCAATCATAAATTCGGCCCTGAGAAGCCCCACGCCCTCTACATTCATCTTGGCAATTTCTCTCGCGCGTTCCGGCTCCGCCAAATTTACATATACTCTTGTTGCGGTTTTAAATTTCTTTGAAGACTTTTGTGGAACGACTTTAGCTTCGGTTTTTGCAACCGCCCCGCCCATAAATACCATTCCCTTTTTACCGTCAACCGTAACAATTTGATCCTCCTTTAAAGTAGTAGTCCCCTTTTTTGTCCCCACCACGCAAGGAATTCCCAGTTCTCTTGAAACTATTGCTGCGTGGGACGTTTGTCCTCCCTCGTCAGTTACTATGGCAGCGGCCTTTTTCATCGCAGGGACGAAGTCTGGTGAAGTCATTACGGAAACAAGTACGTCTCCTCGACCGACTTTTCCAATTTCCTTTGGAGTTTTGGCAATTCTCACGGGACCCGTTCCAATTCCTGGACTTGCCCCGCTTCCGGTAAGAATCGGTGCTTGGGCTATCTTAAATTCACCTTTGTCACCCTTCAATATCTCGGCTGATTTTTTAATTGTGGTGATTGGACGAGTTTGAACGATATATATTTTATTCTTCTCCTTGGCCCACTCTACGTCTTGGGGAAAGTAGTAATGTTTTTGAAGTTTTGCTCCGAGCTTTGCAACCGCAACTATTTCCTTATCACTAATTTTTTGCAGGTGTTTTTTATTCTCACGGACACCTGTTTCAAGGGTAGTACCTTTAACTCTTATAAGCTGTATTGATTGGTCGACCACCTGTTTTGAAAGAACGTCAAAAGTTTCCTTCTGTACAACATAGTGGTCGGGAACAACCGTCCCTTGAACAATCATCTCTCCCAAACCCCAAATAGCCTCAATTATTATTTTGTCCTTTTCGTTAGTTACCGGATCTTGTGTAAACATAACCCCCGAAACTTCGGACTGAATCATCTTTTGGACAATTACAGAAATTTTGACTTTATCGTGTGAGATTTTATTTTGCTCCCTATAAAAAATAGCACGAGGGGTGTAAAGTGAGGCCCAACACTCGCGAGTGTAATTAATAAGATTTGCTTCTCCCGAAATATTTAGAAAGGTTGCTTGTTGACCAGCGAAACTTGCGTTTGGAAGGTCTTCGGCCGTTGCAGAAGAGCGTATGGCCACAAGTGCATTTCTAAATATTCCCGAGAGCTTTTTGTAGGAACGGATAATTTCGAGACCAACGCCTTCCGGGATTTCAGAACTTTTTATCTTCTTTTGAATCCTATTTGCAGCTGACTCTAGCTCTTCTGTGTTTGAAACATTTGTGATTTTAAGAATCTTTGCAATATCATTAGCTATTTTATTGTGCTCCATAAAGGCATCATAGGCGGGAACAGTTATTGCAAAACCGTTGGGTACTGGAAAGCCAGCCTTTGTCATTTCACCAAGGTTAGCCCCTTTTCCACCCGCAAGAGGTAAGTCCTCTTTGTCAATATCTTTGAAGAAGACAGTATATGGTTTGGCAGGCATCCTTATTATGTTCGCAGAAATTTCATTTCTTCGCAAGCTCATTTTTGAAGTAGTCGACCCATGGAATTGGAGAAGGATCAATACCGTAGGAAATTGCTAAATAGAAGCTCACATAGGAGCCCAACACTAAAAGTTCATATACTTGTTCCAGTTTTGTCGAGCCTCTTAATTTGACCAAATCAGATTCAACGTCATTTTTCTCAACCACATCGAGAGTTATTGGGTATCTCTTTTTTATCTCATCAGGATAAAGTTCTGAATCAAAAAATAGAAAATGGAAAAGAGTTTTTAAATGAGAAGGATTTTTCAGTCCTTCCAGTAAGTGGTGGTTTAGTTCCGGTATGTCAAAGCTTATTGCGAAACTTTTAGAATTCTCATTCAACTGATTCTTAAAAGCATGGGCAACTCCTGTAAGGTGAGAGCTTGAAATAATAATCGGCACTTTATTTTTGAGTTTCCCTGAATAAATTTTGGCCACATTTTCTTTCTGGGGGGCTCTAACTCCCATCGCGGCAACGTCTGCCTCCATATTGATTACTACTTTTTTAATTTCAGCTTCCCCAACTTTCACAAAACCTAAACCTGAAAGGAGTGCTAAATTTGCAGTTATTGTATATCCGAGCGCCATTCTGGGCTGATTTGAGGGGTTTTCCTTTGGTTCAAAAATATATCCAGGGATATTTTTTGCACGGGCAGTCTCAGCGAGCTTGCCACCGGTTGTGACTATAAATATTTTGGCGCCTTTTGATTGAGCTTCGTTGGTCGCTGATAAAGTTTCTGCTGTGTTACCTGAATAAGAGGAGAGGATAACCAAAGTATCTCCTCGGACGTAATTTGGTAAAGTGTAATCTGTCACTACTTCGAGAGGAGCAAGGTTTGAAGACAATAAAAGTGAGTGAAGCACGCGGCCCGGAAGTGCTGACCCTCCCATTCCAGAAACGACAATATTTGAAATGTGATGATAATCTTCAGGAAGCCCACTTGCTATTTTTGAAACTTCCTGCCAAGCTTGAGAAACCTGACGGGGTAAAGCGTCTATTGAACCCAGAATGTTCCCTTTATCGAGCTCGCTAATTTTTCCCAGGTCGTCAAGACTATCCATTTGGGGCAGAAATCATCTCCTTTACAAAAGACATACCATCCTCAAGAAGTTTCTTGGCTTTCCGCTCGTCTTTGCTCTCCGCAAAAACTCTAAATTCAGGGGCATTGGCGCTGGAGCGAAATAGTATCCAGGTATCATTAGCAATCCAGATTTTAAGCCCGTCGATTTCTTCTGTTTTAACCCCTTTAAATTTCTTTTTGGCTTGTCTAAGAATCTTGTCTTTGAGTTCCCATTTATAGTCCACTTTGGTTCTATACATATAAAACTTGGGGAGCGTTGCGACAAGGTCTGAAAACTTTCCGCCAAATTCAAAAAGGAGGTTTAATATCTTCATAGTCATTGCCCCCCCGTCTCTGGTATACATTATCTCGGCCGAAATCCCTCCGCCGTTTGATTCAAAGCCGAAAGTGGCACCAACTTGCTTCATCTTGCCCACAACAAATGGGGAACCAACCTTGGTCCTAATAACTTTTTTGCCAAGAGTATCGACGACTGAAGAAGCGCTAATAGTTGTAACCACAGTATCTCCAAGAGCTTTTTTGGCAATTAATGAGCATGAATATTCTCCCGGGACAAATTCTCCCATTTCATTGACAAAAACGACTCTATCTCCGTCACCGTCAAAGGCTATTCCAAAATGTATTCCTTCCTTCTTGACCGTTTCTTTAAGAAGCTCAATACCCGCTTTATCGTCCGTATCCGTATCACGAGCTATGAAAGGCTCCTGGGGGTCACAGTTTACCTCGATTACATTTAGGCCAAGTCTTCGAAGCAAGGCCGGCATAACGACCGACTGAGAACCATTTGCGCAGTCGAGTCCCACATTCCAACGCGGGAAAGGGCCCAAGGCTAAATTAAATAACATTTCAGAGTAGAGCTCCTCTGCTCTTGACTCAATTTTTACGTTGACAGAGACGCCTTCGGGTTTCTCTTTATCCCTTAACTCATAATAAATAGACTCTATTTCTTTTTGGTCTTCTATCGAAGCCTCCTCGTCATGGGCATAAAATTTAACCCCATTAAGCTCGGGGGCAATGTGGCTACCCGTTACCATTATCCCAGCAACGACAGGAGTATTAATTATTAACCAATTCATAGAAGGAATGGGGGTTACGCCTTCGTCGAAAAGCTCGACATCTGCCGTTGCGAGTCCGACTAGTATTTCATTTCTTATTCTGGGGCTAGATTCTCTTGGGTCCATCCCGATGGCAATTGGTCCCAAGCTTTGGTGGCGTCTAAGAAACTCAACAAAAGTCCTGCCTATGTCGAAACAAAACTGTCTGGTAAAAAGAGAGTCTGCAGAACCTCTTATACCGCTCGTTCCGAATAGAGATTTTTCTGTCACAACTCATTCTAGTTCGGTGACAATCAGAAGGTCAAGGGAAGAAACAAGGTCTTCTTTGGAGGTTTTAATTTGAACGTCAATCTTGGCCAATTTCTTAATCAAATTGGCTAACTTTTCTTTGGTAAATTTTTCGGAAGCGCGAGTTAACTTTAAAATTCTCCATTCTGGATAGTTTAGAGCCTTTGGATTCTCTTTAAGCAAATAAAGGTCACGCAGGTGTCGTGCTAGAAGATGGAGTATTAGCTCTTCAGGCTCCTTTTCTGAAAGGCTATGAAGGGACGAAAGCGCGTTTTTAGAATTTCTTGGATAAAATGAGTCTAAGAATTTGTAAATAGTTTTGGGAAGTTTAAATTCTTCAATTTCTGCGTCCGCAGGAATTATCTCTAAAAAACCCTTCGCTAAAAAACCCGTATGGAAGAAAATTAGATTTCCAATTGCCTTTTTATTTTTTATTACTATTCCCAAATCCTTCTTAGAAAAACTCGCAGGATTTTCAATTAATATGAGGTTTTCTCCAAAAAGACCTGAGGAAGAAAGTCTTCCCGCAAATAGTTCCTCGTTAGAAGTTATTTTTTGAATGCTTAAACCTTTCTTTTGAGCTTGGCTAAGAAGCTCTTTGAGGCGGAGTCTTGCCCTAATCTCGTTATCCCCGTGAATTACAAATATCTTCATTTTAAGTTTCTTAAGTATTGTGCGACTAATATTTCAAGCTTCTTATGAAAGCTTCTGGGCCCACGTCGTATGTGCGGTGCAAGTGCCCCTGAAAAATTCCTGGGAATATGATTAATTTCGTGGAGTAATACTTTGTCTTTTTCAAGCTCGGTTAGTCTATCATATTTTTCGGAAATGACTTCAATAATGTAGGCGGGGGTTACACCGAGGACGTCTTGCCAAATTCTTGATAATCCCCAGATTCTGGCAATTGCACGGGTTTTGGCATTTTCTGAGCGAAGGCAATAAACTCTTGAAGTAATAACCCAGGATAATCCTATTGATGAAGTAAGCTTTAATAGCCTCTTTTTAACATCCGGTGCAGGCTTCCAAAAAATATTATTCTTATGAAGCCTTGTAAACTTCTGCACCTTCTTTGACCTCCGAATCAACTTTTAATCCCACAATATCTCCTTTTTTAGCAGAATCTTTTTTTTCATGCTCAACCTGCATCGAAGAAACTGTTTGAGAGAAAAGATCCTCCCCTCCCCTAGCGAATTTGATTTTGTCCCCAACAGCCAAATCACCAGAAAGATCGAGTACAGCAACGCCAATTTTATCGTAATAATGAGTAATTTTTCCTACTTTGTAATCGGCCATAATTTTCACCTCCCTCCAGTAAAAACATGACACAAAGCGATAGCCAGCGCATCTGCTTCATTGTCAAAATGGGTTTTCTTTCCCTTCTTACTTCTTATTCTAGCACCTAGGTGCACCCTTAAGGCCCTCTGCATAGCTTTCTTGTCGGCCCGTCCGTCTCCTGCAACGACTTTTTTGATTGTACCAGGGGCGTATTCGGAAACTTCAACTTTTGACTTAGCCGCGGCAAGAAGTATTACACCTTGTGCCTGTCCTATACTAATGGCGGTTTTTGCGTTGGTCGCAAAGAAGATTTTTTCAATTGCCAATACGTCTGGCGAGAATTTTCGAAGGAGTTCCAGTATCTCGGAGTAAATAATATCAAGCCTTTTACCAGTAACACCGTTTTTCTCTGTTTCAATAAGTCCCCAATCAATAACCTCAAATCCTGTTTTTAATTTTTTTATTACGCCGAATCCGGTTGTAGCAGTCCCTGGATCTATTCCCAAAACCAACATAGCATATTATATTACTTCTTTCCCTTTTTCTGGAAGAAAGCGAGATAAATAATCTCAAGAACCCCTATTGTGCTTAATACCAAAAGTGCAACAAACCAATATTTTTGATTATTCTTAGCACTTTTCCAAAGAGCCAAACCTTTCCAAAAAAGAGTCCAGACAAGTGCGACTATAATAAGAAGTTTGGGAAGATCCGCTATTGGCCCAAGCAGTAGCTCTTTATACATAGGTAATCACCTCCAATTAATATTACATAAAAAGAGCAGGGCGGGTCTAGAGTCGAAGGATTTTGGTGTTGAAGAGGCGAGGTACCTCCCATCCTTCGATCTATTGCTGACCCGCCCTGAACGCCCTATAACCAGGGTTGCAGACTTGCCGCTTGTGTTTGGCTACTGCTCTTTACCCCTGGTTCGGCCAGTTGTATTCACCCGCGGAGAGTTTCCTTGGGTCTGGCCTAAACCAACGGGAGGATTCGAACCTCCAACCTCCAGGCTATGAACCTGGCGCTCTTCCATTGAGCTACGTTGGTACGAAACCATGAGCCGTGAGGGACTCGAACCCCCGACCTACGCCTTTTCATGGCGTTGCACAACCACTGTGCTTACGGCTCTAAGACAGAACTGATATTTTATTTTGAGCTTGTAAAAAAGTCAAGCTAGAATGTTACGAAGTAGTTTATTGAGGCACTCGCTTTCAAATCCGTAATCCAGCTTTGGTACGCGGAAGAGAGTTTAGTTTGGGCCAGTTGATTTCTTATTTCACCGGAAACGTCTTCGAGTTTAGCTCCATCGTCAAAAAGCTCCTTATTTTTATCGAAATAGTCATTTACCTCCTCCTCGGTTACTGCAATTTTATCTGCGAGTATTCTTTCAACTGTCTTTTGAATCTTTATCTGTTCAATTAGGTCATTTTTCGACTGGTTTTGGAGAGCTAGGGCTTCGTCGAGAGTCATACCTTGCTTACTCACAATATCGTTGATCCTTGAGAGTTCCTGATCAAGTTCTTCCTGCGAAACTGTAACTCCTTTTTTCCTTGCCTCCTGAAAGATGAGAGATTTAACGACCAAATTGTCTAAAGTCTCGCTGCCACCTTGCTTTTCAAGTTCACGAACTACGGCAAGGCGACTTATCGGCGTTCCATTAACAAGTGCCACAACAAATAATCCACGTCCTAGATATCCCAATGCTGCTACTCCCAGAACTGCCGCAATTAAAATAGCTTTCTTTTTGTCGAAGGAGTTTATATTAGAAAGAAATTGCTTCTTTAGTTTCTTTATATTCATTTTGTTTTTTTCTTTTGCGCTGCGCTATATAAGTTTTCTACCTCTTCCCAATTTACCACATTCCACCAAGCATCGATATATTCGGCACGTCTATTCTGATACCGAAGATAATATGCGTGCTCCCAAACGTCAAGGGCTAAAATGGGAGTTAAACCTGAGGAAAGAGGAGATTCCTGGTTAGGGGTATCTATTATCTCAAGTTTCTTGCCGTGAACGACGAGCCAAGCCCAACCACTCCCAAACCTCCCCATAGCGGTTGCGCTAAATTCTTCCTGAAATTCTTTAAAGTCTTTGAAATTTTTTTTGATCAAGGACATGAGAAGATGGGATGGAGTTTTTGCAGGCTTTGGAGTCATTAATTTCCAAAAGAGTGAATGGTTTGCGTGACCCCCACCTTGATTTTTAACTTTTGTCTGCAGTTCTTCAGGGACTTTCTTGAGATTTGAAATGAGTTCAAAAATGTCCATATTTAGTAGATCTTCCTTTCCTTTTAGTGCGTCATTCAAGTTTTGAACATAGGCCGCGTGATGTTTTGTGTGGTGAATGCGCATAGTTTCAGTATCAATGAATGGTTCAAGCGCCGCGTAGTCGTAGGGAAGAGGGGGAAGGCTAAACATAATTACGAATCTCCGCTCACAACTTCTCCGTCTTTGGTTTTTAATTTAACGACTACTGGTCTTGCAAGCATCGCCCCGAGGGAGCCAATCTTATAACCCACACTAGCTATAAAGCCCATTAAAAGAAGGTGTGCCATTGTGTTTGAGGTTTTATTTAATATGTCAGCCGGAATGAGTTCCAGCTTTGGTGCCTGCCCAGAGGCTTTGAGGGCTTCTCTGGCTTCAGGAGGAGCGTCGCTGCCTATCAGGTTTGACGCGTCAAGAGAAATTGCCGGAAAGGAAAAAAGGTTAACCGGCTCCATCTTGCCCGAAAATACGCTAAATACAGAGAATGCAGCTAGAATAATTATTACAATTCCCACTATTAAAAGAACAAATCCCGATGCTTTTTCAGTCATACATTTATATTACACAAATTTTCTATTTTTTAGAAGTACTCTCAAGAGTGATACAGAAGTATCTTCCCCGTGGCCGCAAAAAAGTTTGGTTCTTGCTGGAAGTTTTAGAATTTTGTCTACGCTTTTTAAAAGCTTGTCTTTTTCAGAGTATGAAAAATCGTACCTTCCAATACTCCCGTCTGAAAACACTAGGTCCCCGGAAAAACACAAATTATCCTTCTTCGAATATAAGATTATGCTCCCCGGAGTGTGCCCTGGAGTCTCAAGGACTGCTAAGGAAGATTGCCCTAGAACTATTTTGTCTCCATTTTTTAAGGATCTTCCTATTTTTGGAGGAATGTCTTCCGCATTTCCTGTAAATCGAAAGGATGAATCCTGCATTTTATCCAGTAGAAACTCGTCTTTTTTGTTCATCTCAAAGGGGATCTTAAGTGTTAGGGCAAGGTGGGTTCCCGCTAGAATATGGTCGAAATGCCCATGCGTGGCTACAATCGCAATTGGTATTATTTCTTTTTCAGTAAGCTCCTTCGTAATAAATTCCCCGGAGTCGGAAGGGTCGACTATAATTCCTTGCCTTCCCGATTTGTCATAAACTAAAAAGCAATTAGTCGAAAGGGCTCCCAGAGTTAATTTAACTACGCCAATAGCCATTAGGTCAAAATAAGCCTAAGTAAATATAAAAGCTTCTTTTCTCTTTAGTTTTTAGCCTTTTTATTTTTTAAGGAGGCTCTCGCGTAAATTTGCTCTACTTCTTTAGGAGACTTATCCCGTAGGAAAAAAAGTTTAGCCCTGCGTACACCGGCAGTACCCTTTTTAATAACCTCTATTTTTTCTATGGTTGGAGCTTCGAGGGGAAAAATCTTTTCTATTCCTACCTTTGCCTCCCCAATTCTCCTTACAATGAAGGAGTGATTTCCGGCCTCTCCCCGAATAGAAATAACCAATCCTTCAAAAATTGTATTTCTTTCCTTTGCACCCTCTTTAATTCTTTGACTAACACGAATTTTGTCTCCGACCCCGAATTCAACGTCTTTATGTCTAAAAGTTAGCGCCATAAGTGCCTATTCTACACCAAGAAGGGCTTCTCCTTCAAGAACTTTTGTAATTTGTTTAGCCAGAGTCTCGTTCCAGGAAATCCTAAAGGGTAGAATCAGCTTTTGAGAATTTCCTTCAAAGACCAAAACGACTTCGTTATCTCCCGGGGCATCGATGAGCAGTTTTTTAAGCCCTCTTAATGCCTCTTGCGGAGTTTCTTTGGGAATCTTAATAAGAAGTTGTCTTTGAGAGTTTGTGCGAGTTTCCAGTGTATCTATCGCTTCTGCAATTAATGAGGGAGACTCCTCACGGCTATCTACTCTACCGGTTATCAAAAGCGGTTTATAGTCTATCCAATAACTCCTCGTCTTATCAAATATCCTCGGAAATACGACTACTTCTATCGAACCGGTCTCGTCTTCAATCCTTACAAAGGCCATTTCCTGAGCACTTCTTTTAGTTATAATTATTCTTACATCAGATACCACCCCCGCAACCCGAACGGTTTCTCCAAAGGTCTGATGTGGAGAAATTTCGAATATTTTGTGCGTCGCTTCAAGGGAAAGTGGCCCAATAATCTCTCCGACCGGTCGAGCGGAAAGGGAAAAACCAAGCAGTTGTCTTTCAAGCGCTTGCAGTTCTTCGTCGCTAAACTCGGGGATGCCCTCTCTCTCCCTCTTAATTTCAGCTTTTTTAATGGGAGGCTCTTCCCTAAATAAATCTTGTTGTCCGGATAACTTCAAAGGTTTTACCGTCTTGGTCCTTACGTTCTCAAGAGCAGAAAGAAGTGCGGCCCTGCCCCCAAAAGCCGAGAGTGCCCCCACTTTTATCAGGCTCTCAAGAACCTTCTTATTTACTTTCCTTGCGTCAACTTTGGAACATAGGTCGTAAAGAGAGATAAATCTCCCTTCCTTTCTGGCCAAAAGGATTGCCTCGATTGCCGCAACTCCCACATTTTTGATTGCTGAAATTCCAAACCTTATCGCTCTCCCGGTTAGAGAGTTTTTATCTGCTTTTATTTCAAAACCGACATTGCTTTCATTAATGTCGGGGGGAAGAACTTTTATCTTCATCCGTCTACATTCAGCGACTGCGGTTGAAATTTTTTCAGAGTCCCCACTCTCGGCGCTTAGTAGAGCCGTCATATATTCTACCGGGTAGTTTGCCTTCATATAAGCAGTTTGATAGGCGACCATTCCATAACTTGCGGCGTGGGCTTTATTAAATCCATAGCCGCTAAATGGTTCAATTAGTCTAAAAAGCTCCTCTGCAATTTCCCGACTAACGCCTTTTGCAACGGCTCCCTCGGTAAACTTGGCTTTTTGTTTCTCCATTTCAGCCGGGATTTTCTTCCCAACTGCTTTTCTAAATTTGTCCGCCTCTTCCCAGGTGTAACCCGCAATATTTATCGCAGTCATAAAAACGTCGTCCTGGTAAACTATGAGCCCGTACGATTTTCCTAAATATTCTTTCATTCTTTTATCGATAAAAACGACCTTTTTGGCATTATTTTTTCTCTCAATATATGCTGGAATCTGAGCCATAGGCCCAGGTCTATAAAGGGCTACCATCGCCATCAAGTCCTCAACCATTGTGGGTTTCAATTCTTTTAAATATCTAGTCATACCCGAACCCGACAGCTGGAAAACCCCCATGGTCTCGCCGCGAGATAGCATTTCAAACGTTTTTTTGTCGTTAACGGGAATTTCGTGAAGGTCAATAGTTAACCCCCTTGTCTCTCGCACGATACGTATTGACTCTCCCAAAATTGAAAGGTTCCTTAGACCCAGTAAATCGAATTTAAGAAGCCCAATGGCCTCCCCTGGAGACACATTAGGGTCGAGTGCGTCCATATCGTACTGGGTAATAACTTTCCTGCCCTCGGGGTCAAGCTGGACTGGGGTAAATTCAATAATATCGTTCGGTGCAATAACAAGCCCCGCCGCATGCACCGAAACGTGTCGGGCATTTCCTTCTACTTGTTTTGCCAAATCAATAATCTTTTTGGCGTCAGAATCATTCTCATAAAGATTTTTTAGGTCGGGAGTGACATTTAAGGCTTTGTCTATGCTCATTGGAAATCCTTGTGAACCCAGGGGAATGAGTTTTGCTATTCTATCTCCTGAGGAGTAGGGATATCCTAATACTCTTGCAATATCGCGTACGGCGGCTTTGGCCAACATTCTTCCAAAGGTGCAAATTTGGGCAACCTTGTCGTGTCCGTATTTTTCTCCCATGTAGTTTATTACCTCCTCGCGCCTATCGTCGGCGATATCAAAGTCAATATCTGGTGGTGAAGGCCTCCAGGGAGTCAAAAACCTCTCAAAGGGAAGCTCATAAGTTAAGGGGTTAATGTTTACTATTCCTATGGCAAAAGCTACCAAGGATCCCGCGGTAGAGCCTCTAGTGTTGGTAACAATACCCCTTTCTTGCGCCCACCTGGCCATGTCTGACATTATTAGAAAGTAAGTCGAATAGCCCTTTTTTTTGATGGTATCAAGCTCGTATTCCAACCTTTCTTTTGCTTCCTTTGAGGCGTTAGGTAATTTCTCTTTTAAACCTTCTCTCGCCCTAATTGAGAGTTCCTCTTCAGGATTCTTGCCTTCGGTGAGCTCGTATTTGGGAAAATACCATTTATCGAGAGTCAGAGCTAAATCACATTTATCGGCTACTTTAACGGTATTTTCCAACGACTCAGGAATATCTGAAAAAAGTTCTTGCATTTCCTCTGGTGATTTAATGTAAAAAGAAGGTGAATCGATAAATCTCAAGCGGTTTATGTCGCTCACATTTTTACCCGTTGCTATACACACCAGAGAATCTTGCGCATTAGCGTCTTCTTTAGCTACATAGTGGGCATCGTTGGTACAAAGAACTGGTATGCCAAGAGTTCTGCTCAAGCTTTTGACACCGCCGAATATTTTCTCCTCATTTTCGGCCATCGCGAGGAGTTTGTCCTTGAGTTCCTGGTTGTCGGCATCTGGAACGAATTTGTCGTACTCGTGCCTTTGAACCTCGAAATAATAATCTTTCCCAAAGACATCTAAAAACCACTCCGCAATTTTTTTTGCCTCCCCAAGGTTTCCTGAAATTAAGCTTTGCGCAAGCTCACCCTGGGCACAAGCCGACGTGCATATTAGGCCTTTTGAATATTTTGCCAAGGTCTCTCTGTCAACCCGAGGCCTATAATAGTACCCTTCGAGGTGGGCAATTGAAGATAGTCTCATAAGGTTCCCGTACCCTTCTTTGTCTTTCGCTAAAAGTAAAAGATGATAATTTTGAAATTTTCCCCTTTCTGGTCTCTCTTTAAGATTTACGTTCGTAGTGTAGCCCTCCATTCCTAATATCGGTTTTATCCCTTCTTTGAGGCATCTCTTGTAAAATTCCACTACCCCATACATTACCCCGTGGTCTGTTATGGCAACCGCATCCATCCCCGAAGATTTGACGTGGGAAATTAGGTCGTTAACTTTTGATAAACCATCAAGAAGAGAATATTCCGTATGAACGTGGAGGTGTACGAATTTTTTTGCCATAGGCTTACTTATTATACATTTTCCTTTCGTCTTATTTTTGGGTTATTTATTTTGAAGTTTTGCCTTCAACTTCCTCAGAACAGTTGCCGGGTCACCTCGCCCTTTGAGCTCCTTCTGGACACTTCCCACTAAGTATCCGAGGACCTGCTCTTTGCCCTTTTGATAATCCTCAACAGCTTTTCCTTCTTTCCCTATAACCTCGTCCACCGCCTGGGTAACAATTACATCTGAAATATAGCCTATTTTCGTAAGTTCGACCAAACTTTTTATAAGTTCTGAGGGCTCTTTAAACTTTTTATCGAGAGCTTTATTGACCATTGCGTCGGCAATAGTTTTTGTACCGACCGCGTGTTTTTCTCCTTCCTTAACAGCATCTTCGAAATACCTACTCCTTTTACTATCTGCCGTAATTAAACTCATATAATTCTCGGGGAGGCCGTATGTAGCTCTAAATCTTTCAATTTTCTGCCACGGAAGTTCGGGGATGTCCTTCCTAATTCCCTCAATTTTTTCTTGGGGTATGGCTATTGGAGGAATATCTGGTTCTGGAAAATATCTGTAATCTTGGGCTTCTTCTTTAGACCTTTGAGAAAAAGTAGAACCTCCTTCCTCGTCGTAACCTCTCGTTTCCTGTTTTGGCTTTTTACCTTGACTAATAAGACTTCTCTGCCTTGAAACTTCGGAATTTATGGCTTTAACCAAAAACCTGAAAGAATTTATATTTTTTAGCTCCACCTTATAATCCGGAAGAGGGTCATTTTCCCCTCTTATTGAAACATTTGCCTCAAGCCTCATCGAACCCTTTTCCATATCGGCCGTTGAGATATCTAAAGTGCGAACCGTTGCCTGAACACTTTTCAGAAATTCCGAGACCTCCTCGGCGTCTACGAAATCGGGTTCAGTTACTAGTTCGAGAAGCGGAACCCCGCTTCTATTAAAGTCGATAAGACTTACCTTTCTGCCGTTAACTTCGGTATGAAGTAATTTTCCGGTATCTTCCTCAAGGTGAATTCTTCTTATTCTTATCTTTTTACCTACCGGACTTTGCCAAAACCCGTCTACACAAATGGGGATATCGTACTGACTTATCTGATAAGCTTTAGGGAGGTCAGGGTAAAAATAATGTTTTCTGTCGAATTTGGTCAGGCTGTTTACTCTGCAGGAAAACGCGAGGCCGAAAGCGAGGGTCGAATCTATCGCCTTGACGTTTACATAGGGGAGAGCTCCCGGAAGTCCTAGGCAAATGGGACATACCTGGGTGTTTGCTTTTTTGGCAAAATGGTCTGCCGAGCATCCGCAGAACATTTTAGTTATTGTTGCGAGCTCTACGTGAACCTCTAAACCGATTACGGGTGATAAATTAGCCATTTGCTAGATCCTCCTGAATAAACTTCTCCCCATAATTTTTGGAAACCAAGAAAGCTCCCAAGGTAAACGAGGCCAATATAAAAATTAAAAACTTAACCCCGAAAAGCTCGCTAAGGGCTCCTGAGAATATTATTGGAAAAAGCGTGGCAATTGTTGAAAGGAACCAAAAGTTTCCGAAGACCCTTCCTCTGAAACCTCCGGGAGTTGACGCTTGTAAAAATGTAATCGCTGGAACTATTATTCCTACAAAAGAAAAACCTGACATAAAAAATAGAGGAAATGCGATAAAGAGCCTCAAAACGCCCTCGAATTCTGGAACCAAAAAACCCAGCAAAAATAGAGAAAAAGTAAGAACCATAAAAGAGGTATCTATAATTTTTTTCTTGCGGGTCTTAGCTCTAAGGAGCTTGCTAACAAATATTGAGCTTGTAATTGCTCCAAGACCCGATGAGGTTGCGGCAAAAACAATACCCGTTGAAACGGAAATGCCAAGGATACTAAGCAAAAGAGCCGGCATATTTACCACGGCCACCCACATAGCAATTTGACACGATAAAAGAAGAATAAAAGGCGCAAGAACCTTGCGATTTTCTTTGATAAAATTGTATCCTTCTATAATCCTGCCGAAGAAATCGAGTAGCCCTTTTTCTAAACTCGCCGGAAGTTCTTCAGAAGGCTTAAGTTTAGGTAAAAAAGTAACACTCACGAATGCGGCAAAAAGAAGCAATGCGGCGATAAAGAGGGTGTTAGAAAATCCCAAAAAGTGACTCAAAATTCCTGCAGCTATAAAACCGACCATTACCGACGCCTGTTGGGTAAGAAGAAATAAAGAGTTTGCTTGAGGAAGATTTTCTTTATCAACGAGTGAAGGAAGGGAGGCCGCCTCGGCGGGTACATAGAATTGATTAAGGAGGGAATAAGCCACAGCTACTCCGTAGAGCAAAAAGACACCGCTGCCTGATAAAACTCCGTAGGAGAAAATAACTAGAGCTTGAAAAAAGTTTGTAATCATAAGGAGAAGTCTTCTATCTACCATATCCACCGAGGCAGAGGCGAAAGGTCCTATGACGATTGCAGGAAGAGCATAGCAAATCCAAAGAAGCGACGTGGCAATAGATGAACCGGTTTCTGAAAAAAGCCTTATAAGAAGAAGGAAATTAGTCAGGTTTATGGTTAGCTGGGAAAGGATTTGTGAAATCCAGAGGTAAACAAACTTCTTATTTTTGATAACTGGTTTAAATTCACCTAGCATTTTAGATATGCGCTACATTAGGCTTATAGCCTGTCGCTTTTTCAAAAATATTTCCCAACTGAAAGAGCACGTCCTCCGAAAACCTTGGGCCTAAAAGCTGAAACCCTAAAGGTAAACCTTCACCGCTAAAGCCGAAGGGCAAGGAAAGCCCCGGTATTCCGGCGAGGTTTCCCGCCACGGTTAAAATATCGGCCAAATACATCTTTAGAGGGTCCGAAGCTTTTTCCCCTAACCTGAAGGGCGGCGTTGGAGAAACGGGTGCAATTATGGCATCGACTTTTTCAAATACTTTTTCGAAATCTTCTATTATTTTAGAGCGAACTTTCATGGCTTTTAAGTAATAGGCGTCGTAATACCCGGCCGAAAGTACATAAGTGCCGAGCATTATCCGGCGTTTGGCTTCTGCCCCAAAGCTTTGGCGTCCGTTTCCGTATCTCACTCCGTCGTAACGCCCTAAGTTTGAAGATACCTCGGCTGGCGAAATAATATAATAAACTGATATTGCATATTTAGTGTGCGGAAGTGAAACTTCAGTAAGTTCCACCCCCTCCTTCTCAAAAACTTTTGCAGCTTCCCTAACCCTTTGCTCAACACTTGGGTCAACTCCTCCTATAAAGTATTCTTTCGGAATTCCTATTTTCATTTTTGCTTTTGGTTTTAAAAAGGGAGAATTTTTGACGGTCCCGTCTCTCCCGTCTTCCCCTTTTGTAACAGAAAAAACCCTTTTAATATCCTCAGTACACCTTCCAAAGTGTCCCATTGAGTCCAAAGAGGAAGCCATGGCTACCACTCCATATCTTGATACTGCCCCAAAGGTTGGCTTAAGTCCTAATACCCCACAAAAGTTAGCCGGTTGACGGACTGAGCCTCCCGTATCAGTTCCAGAAGCCCATAAGGTCAAATTTGCCGCAACAGCTGCGGCCGAACCACTGGAGGATCCACCTGGAACATAATTTAAATTCCAGGGGTTTTTAGTCGGTCCAAAATCTGAATTTTCGCCTGAGGCCCCATGTGCCCACGCGTCGCAATTTGTTTTACCCAGTGTAATTGCCCCGGCTTTATCTGCCCTTGCTACATACGTCGCTGAATAGGCAGGGATATAAGACTCTAATACTTTTGAACCAGCCGTAGTTCGTATTCCCTCTGTTAGAAAGAGATCCTTGTAGGAGACGCACGTGCCGAGTAGAGGATAATCTTCAAACGCCTTAGTACTGTAGTCTTCGATTAATCTATCAACTTTTTTAGCAGACTTATATGCGGCTTCCTCGCTTATGGTCAAAAAGCAATTTAACCGGCTGTTTTGGACATTAATTTTAGCTAAATAGGCATCAACCAACTCAACAGCCTTGAATTTCTTATTTATTAAGCCACTCTGGGTACTTTCAATTGTTAAAGGAGTTTCCATGTCTACTTTTCTTTAGTTATTACCTGGGGCACGACAAAATAATTGTTATGAATTTTTTCTGTTCCTGAAAGGGCTTTCTCGGAGCTAATTGACTCTCCTCCCTCACCATCTTCCCGAAATACATTCGTCAACCCAGTTGTTTGGCTTGTAGGTTCGACGTCTTTGGTGTCGACCTCACCTAGTTCGCTGACATAATTAACTACGTCCGAGAGTTGCTTCTCGAAGGTAGATATTTCGGAAGGACTAAGACTTAGTTTCGCTAATTTCGCAACGTGGAGTACTTCCTTTTTAGTGAGCTTCATTTCACACTATGATAACTCGGAGGTAGGTGGCGCGCAAGGAGGGTTAAGCCATTTCTTTCAAGGCTTTTAATCTATCCTCAAGCGGTGGATGGGTATTAAAAAGAGAAGAAAACCAACCTACTGTACCGTGCCCCTTCTCCTTAAAAGGATTTTCAATGTAAAGATGGGCTGTTGCTTTATTTGCGGCTTCGAGCGGCTCATGGTCCTTTGATATTTTCAAAAGCGCCGAGATGAGTCCCTGCGGTTGTCTAGTTAAGGCAACGGATGAGGCATCCGCAAAAAATTCTCTTCTCCTGGAAACTGCAAGTTGAATAAGTTGGGCAACAATAGGAGAGATTATTGCGAAAATTAAACCCAAAATTAAAAAAATTGCACCCGTTCCGCCCCGACGCCCGCCTCGGCTTCTGAAACTTACTCTTAGGAAAAAGTCGGCCAGAAGGGCAACTGTTCCTACTAGTATGGCTACTATTGCCATAAGCCTGGTGTCGTAATTTTTTATGTGAGATAGCTCGTGAGCAATTACCCCTTCAAGCTCGGTTCTATCTAGTTTTTCTAAAAGACCAGTGGTCGCACAAACTACTGCGTGCTGGGGATCTCGCCCTGTAGCAAAAGCGTTAGGGGCAGAATCTTCAATAACATAAAGATTGGGTTTGGGAATACCCGATGCAATGCTTAAATTTTCGGTTACTGTGAAAAAAAGAAAATCTCTCTTCCTGTCGGCGGGTCGAGCACCAGAAATACCCAAGATTATTTTGTCGCTAAAATAGTAGCTTGCAAAACTAAGGAGTCCAGAAATTATTAAAGCTATTCCTGCAACTCCCAGTCCACCAGGTTCGTAACCATAGTAGGCCGCCAAACCATTTGAAATGAAATAAACGGCTAACGTTACAAAAAGAATGAAAAAAACAATAATAATTACACTCTTTCTGCGATTAGCAGCTTGCGCTTCGTAGATATTTATCATTTCAAAGGTTGACCTTTGGAGACTTTGTTTCGGATTGCAAAACCTCTACGTGTTCGCCTTTTTCCGGTGTGATTATACCCGGGAGTTCTGCAAAGCCAAACATACCCGCAACGACACTTGAGGGCATTGTCACTCGTCGCACATTATAGTCAGCTGTCAAATCAATTACTAAACGTCTGGCATACATCACTTTATCGGCCGTATCTCTTAATTCATCCATAAGTTTCCCAACAACCTCTGATGCTTTAAGTTCAGGATTATCTTCAACGGCAATTTTGATGCTTGGCAGTATATTTGCTAATCTACTCCCTGCATCAGCCATTTTTTGGACGTCTCCGGACTCAACTGCCCTAGCAATTTCTTTCCTTGCATTTGCCAAATCCTCAAAAATTCCTTTTTCGTGCCTGAGATAACCTTTTGTGCTATTTTCTAAATTAGGGATTAAATCAGACTGTCTTTTTAGCTGATTTCCTATTTCTTGAACAGCGGCTTTAATTCTAGCCTTGGCTGACGCAAAAAAGTTGTAGGTTGAAATAACCCAAATAACCAAAATAACAAGTATTATTATTAAAACATAACCCATTTAATAATCACCCCCAGTCACTTTTCTATTTAATCACTTTTTCAAAATCTTTCAAGTTTAAAGTGTTAATTATGTCCTTTTTTGTGGCCCAACCGCGTCTAGCCACACTAATACCATATCTCATATTGTTTAATCCGTCTTTGTGGTGCGCATCCGTGCCCAGACTAAATTTGACTCCCAACCGGACAGCTTCTCTTACTAATGAATCTGGCAAATCTAGTCTCATAGGGTCTGCATTTATTTCAATAAATTTGTCATTTTTAAGGCAAAATTCAAAAATTTGAGGCCAGTCTAACTCAACGCCTTCCCTTTGAGTAAGTTTTCTGGCAGTAGGGTGGGCAAATATTTTTGTTTTAGGATGATCAAGGGCTGAAAGAACGCGCCTTGTCATTTGATCTCTATTTAGGTCGAAGGCTGAGTGTATTGAAACAAGGGCAAAATCCAAATACTCTAGTCCCTTCTCGGATATTGCAAGCTCTCCAGTGGGAAGTATATCGATTTCTAGGCTATTGAACACTTTTTGTATGCTCCCTTCAGTTTTTTTCACGATTGAGGAGTTTATTTTCTCAATAGCTTCCCTCTTACGCATGAGCAGATCTAAAACTTCACGCTCGTTATGCTTACTTTTACTTGGATTGTGCTCTGTAAATGCAACGTATTGATATCCCAATTTATTCGCTTTCTCGACAATCTCATGCATCGAGGACTCACCAACGTCGTGACTTGTTTCTATATCAAAGTCCGAGTGAATTTGGAGGTCTCCCTTAACGTCATCAATTTCAACCAAGATCGGGAGACTATTTTTCAAAGCGGCTTCTATTTCACCCGAATCCTCTCGTAGTTCTGGCGGAATCCAAGCCAGCCCCAGTTTTTTGTAAAAACTCTCCTCCGTGGCAAACTTCTGTAATTTCCCCCTAATTTTAATCCCGTATTCCGATAGGCTCATTCCTTGCTTTAGAGAAAACTCTCTTAAAGCAATATTATGGTGTTTCGAGCCTGTAAAGTGCGGAAGTAGGGAGCCATAAGACTCAGGAGGTTGAACCATCAAATCCACCTGTACCCCACCGGGAAGAATTAATGAGGCGGTTCTATCACCTTTTTCCAGGATCCGCACTTTTTTGGGGTAGTTTACAAAATGTTCTAATGTTATTTGAGGATGGTCTGAGGCTACGGCGATATCAATGTCTCCAACCGTTGCAGCCTGCCTCCTCAAACTTCCTAAAGGATCAGCCCTTTTAACATTTTTGTCCTCTAGCATCCAGCTTATTACTTCTGAGGCGTGTAAAGAAGCATAGGGTAGTAAATGTCGTTTACTCTTTCCCTTAGTATCTTCAATTGACTTTATGATGTCTGCCTGCGACTGCTCGCCAAAGCCTTCAATTTTGGCAATTTTTCCTGCCTTTGCAGCTTTCTCAAGGTCAGCCAGACTCTTAATCCCAAGCTTGGAAACCAATTTATAAGCGGTTTTCGCCCCAATCCCCGGAACCTCCATTAATTCAAACATGTCTTTAGGAAGCCCCTTCATAACTTCTTCGAAGTGTTTAGATAAGCCGCTTCTGAATAGCTCGTCAAGGTGTGAAGCTATGGATTCACCTATTCCTGGTACATCTTTTAGCTTCCCATCATCCCAGAGGTCTTTGAGCTCGCTTGTAGAGTGCTCTACAGCGTCTGCAGCTCTCTGATATGCAATTATCCTGAATCTATTCTTTTCCTCACCTTTTAGCTGATATGAGGCTGCAATTGCTCTCAAAAGCTCGGCAATCTCCAAATTAGACATATTTCTGTGAAGTCTCATTAAAACATTATATAGCGAAGAGTGAGGAGGAAAAACTAGCGAGGCTGAAGGGACTCGGACCCTCGACCTCTTGGTTGACAACCAAGCGCTCTAACCAACTGAGCTACAGCCCCAGAGAGCCTATTTTACAACGACCTACAACTTCAGTCAAAGTATACTTGACTTTATTTCAATTAATGATTAACATCGCCCATAATCTATGACAGAACAAAAGCGTTTAGATCCTTCTATCGTTGAAACTCTGTATCCCGCTCTTAAAGGGCTATACATTCCTAGTACTGGAGAAATAGTCATGTGGGGAAAAGGAACAGCAATTGTTACCCAGAGCCCCCTTGATGCATCCCAACCGCTTATGGTTATAAGTCTCAATGCCGGAATTCACGGTCCATTTGAAGTAAAAAATTCTCTATTTATGGGACCTTACGAAGGGCTTCCAATCGGCCATCAGGAAGAATTGATTAGTTATTTCGATAGAAACTTTGATGGAAGATTTTCTACCCTTTTTCAAAAATTTCCTGGTGTCAAAGATGCTTGGGAAGCGTATAAAAAGAGGGTTCAAATGGAATCTGAAACGAGTTCTCCAGCTCAAGGCCCGCAATAACAAATTCCCCTTGACATCAGTTAGCTCATAGTTTAAATTCCAGATACGAATTTCTGCCCCAGTTCTGCCTCAATGGGGGTGAGTAGATTGAACTTAAAAACAATTCTTAAAGCACTAAAATTAAACGAGTCTACAATTAGTATGATACTGGGAGCATTGGTAATTGTTGTCGTAGGAGTTTTGGTTATTAATTACTTCAAAGGTAGAGAAGCTGGAACCACACTACCCACAGGTGTTACAACCGAAAGAGACACTACTCTACCACGGACACACACGGTAGCTGCGGGTGAAACCCTTTGGTCTATATCTGAAAGGTATTACAATTCCGGATATAATTGGGTCGATATTGCCGAGGAAAACAATCTCGCTAATGCCGGACTCATAGAGGAAGGACAAGCCCTTTCTATTCCCGATGTTCCCGCAAAAACCGTAACTGTCTCAGGAGGAGAAGTAGCTGGTGAAGTTTCCGAGGGATCCATTTCTGGCTCAACTTATGAAGTTGTTAAGGGAGATTCCCTCTGGAACATTTCGGTTAGAGCCTATGGAGATGGATATCGGTGGGTAGAGGTTGCAAAGGAGAACAAATTAGCAAACCCGAATATCATCCATGCCGGAAATATCCTGATACTACCTAGATAGGTTTTAGAACAAGTGATATAATTACACCCGATATGCGGGTGTAGTTGATCGGCTCAACGCTACCTTCCCAAGGTAGAAAGGGCGGTTCGACTCCGCTCACCCGCTCCATCTATTTTGGTGTAGGAAAGTGTATAAAATTAATAGCGAAAATGGAGAATGAAATTAGAATCTCAGCAAAGGGTGTGTTAGCTGAAATTGCAGGCGATCTAGGTTCAAGGGCTGCAAAATTACAATCTTTGGGCCATCCTGAGGCAGCAGACATTTTAAGAGTTCTGGCTTCTCAGGTTAGACAAGATAGCAATGTCCTCCCCAAAATACGTCATCTTCGAGAAATCTTAGGTTAAAGTAAAAAATCTATAAACCTGCACCTTCCACCTGTGTTATTATATTTTAATGAAGTTTAAGCTTATTGAGAAAAAACCCGAGGCTAAGGGAACGAAGTCTTTCTTTTGGGAACCAGATAAACGTTTTGAATTCCTGCCCGGTCAATATCTTTACTACACCCTCCCAAAGCTAGAGTTTCCAGACGCAAGAGGGGCAACTCGTCACTTTACGATTTCGGCTTCCCCTACCGAAACTCCACCATATAGATTAACCACTCGTATTCGTGAAGAGTCGGGCTTCAAAAGGAGTCTCGATGCTTTGCGTATAGGATCTGTACTGGAAACAGAAGGCCCAGACGGTACTTTTATTTTGGATGCTGGCGACAAAGGACCTCATATCTTTATTGCGGGAGGAATCGGTATTACTCCTTTCAGAAGCATGATTAAGTTTGTCCTTGATAAAAATTTGGGTTACCCTATGCATTTAATTTATTCAAATTCTCACCCCGAGGAAATTGCTTTTAGAGAAGAGTTTGACCATTACGCCGACCTTATACCCAATTTTAAACTTACTTCGACTGTTTCTAAAAAGGACGAATCAAAAACTCCTTGGGTCGGCCTCATCGGAAGAATTGATGCAAATCTTATCCAAAAAGTTGCAAGCGGTTATGAAAATCCCACTTTCTGGGTCTGTGGACCCCCGCCTATGGTTGACGCTATGGAAAAAGCCTTAGGAGACTTAAAAATTCCAGGAAATCGCGTCAGGACAGAAAAGTTCACTGGTTATTAGCTTCGAGCACTCTCCCGGTGGTATAATTTCGATTAGGCCAACGTAGCTCAGCGGTAGAGCAATCCCTTCGTAAGGGAAAGGTCGGTGGTTCAATCCCACCCGTTGGCTCTAAAAAGTGAGAAGTTTTTCCAGACTAGTAAGGAGCGAAGAAAGAAAAAATCTAAGAAGCGCAGTTCTCTTGGGTGTTTTAACCCTTGGCATAATTGCTCTTTTTTTCTTTTTTGGACTCCCATTAATGGCAAAATTTGCGGGGTTCCTCACAGATTTAAGAAAAACTTCAACGCCTGTTGAGAGCACCGATGAAACTCCTCCAGCCCCACCCAGGATTGATTCACTACCCGAAGCTACAAATAAGCTAAGTGTTGATATTACTGGGTCTACCGAACCGGCTGCTATAGTAATACTCAGTTTAAATGGGAAGGAGGAAGAAGTTCTTGCAAATTCCGAAGGAGAATTTACCTTCAATTTTGATCTTGCCGACGGAGAAAATTCAATTTCGGGAAAAGCCAAAGACGAAGCAGGCAACGAAAGTCAAAAAACCGATACAATTAAAGTTGTATATGACAATGACTCACCCAACCTAGAAATTACTAACCCTTCCGACGGAGCGACCTTTTTTGGTTCAAAACAAAGGCAAATCGTCGTTGAAGGCAAAACCGAGGAGGGAGTATCTCTCACCATAAACGATAGGTTTGTGCTGGTCGAAGACGACGGGGCATTTACCTTCACAACCACCCTTGGAGACGGAGAAAACTCATTTAACCTTAAAGCCAAGGACAAGGCCGAGAATTTGACAGAAAAAACTATTAAAGTTAACTACTCTCCTTAATTGAGACCAAAATTGCCATATAACCCATGACCCAGGGGTAAAAGAAAGAATTTACAAAAATTGAATGGACGAAAAGTAAAACAAAACTTCCTATGAATGCGAGGTAATAGGCGTCTTTCCTCACTCCCATAGCAACTTCCTTCAAAAATTTAAAAGCCGCGAGTACCCCTAATACTCCTGTTGTTGCAAAAAGGTGAAGAAAACTTGAATCAGAGCCGTTACAGGCGTGTGAGCGGGTTTCATTATCCCCGAGAAACTCCAAGCGGGCGACACAGAAATTATTAAATCCTACGCCGAAAAGCGGGGCTTTTTTTATGATATTTAAAGTTTGACCATAGTTTTCAAGCTTTGCATAAATACTGTGTGTCCTTTCGAGCTTAACTCCATACCCTTCGGGTCTCGGTAAAAATAAGACAAGTGCTAGAAGTCCCAAGGAAGTTAAGAAAACGGGTGTATATGACTTTCGTATTTTGGAAACCACGAAAACTCCTACAAGAAGTGCGATATAGGCTGCCCTTGCATAGGTAAAAGCGACTGTAACTAGAAAGAATAGGCAAAAAATTAAGAATTTTACTTTTTTTTCCTCAATAAATCTGACTAATGAGAGAAGAAATCCGAAGGAAACAATTATACTTGTAAATCCGGGGTCGAGATACGTGCCTATCAACCGGAATAAATGATCGTCCCAACCGATATAAAAAAGGCTTCTTAGGTCCGGAAATTGCCTGTACTGAATCCAGCCAAATAGGCCAACAACTACTGATACAGCAATTAGAGAATTGTAAAGTGTATTTTTGGCCTGCCTGCCCTTTGTCACATTAAAAAGGGCAACAAAGAAATATAAGTAGGCAGTAAGTCTTAGTAAATAGAATGCACCCCTAGTTAGAGGGGCTAGGCCGAAGATAGTCGTGGAGAAAACAAAAGAAAAAATTATAACTACAAGTAAGGCAATCATACTTTTATACCAATGGGGCTTATTAAATCTTCCCGAAATTAAGGTTAAGAAAGTGAGTCCTACGATTATATCGATCGGGTGGATTGTGACCGAAGCCGCAAATAGCGTGACCTCACTCCTTAATAGCTGTCCAAAAGGAAATAATACTAAAAAGGCTAGAGTTAGTACTTTTACTAATTTTGTTCTTGTTTTATCCATAATTTAGCCCAAGCAAGGAATGAGTTGAAGCTCATGATAATCGCCAAAACAAATCCGGGTACGCCGTCTAAGATTCCCAGTCTGAGAAATATATTCTGAAAAAATTTCATCTTTGGCCAAAGAATAAGTTTAAATAATGTCGAACGCTTGCCCTCCCTGGCATTCTCATCTGCATGTAGGGAAGAATAAAAATTGACCTCTTCGATAAATTCGGACAAAGTCTGATGAGGGTAGTGAAGTAAGGAATATCTAAATGAGCCCTTAGGTCCTTCAACGTCCCAAATCTCGTGGACGCGTCTCACCCAAACTCCTGCGCCTTTTCTAGCCATTCTTATAAGCTTTAGGGCTGAGGTTTCCCCAAATCTAAAACTCTTTCCCCAAATAATATCGTTCCTTTTGACCCAGTAGGCTTTAATTTGCGAGGGTTTATTTATCTCCGTGAGAATCTCCTTTTGAAGTTCAGGTGTCACCCTTTCGTCTGCATCAAGAAAGAGAACCCACTGCCCCTTAGCTTTTTCTAGACCAAAATTCCTCTGACTTGCAAAGTCATTCTCGAGGGCTCTTGTGAACACCCTTGCACCCAGTTTTGAGGCAATTTCAAGCGTATTATCGGAAGAACCGTCGTCAATTACAATAACTTCATTACAAAAGCCAACACTCCTTATAGCCTCCCCAATATTTTTCTCTTCATCCCTTGCCAGAATTACAGCAGAAATTTTCATTTAATCTCACCTATTGCCTTTCTAACTGCATAAATTGCAACAGGAATTGCCAGTATCGCGCCAATTAGAGCCGAAATGGCGGCGCCTGTTATTCCAAATGCTTTGACTAATGGGATTATACTTGCCCCAAGCCCTAAAATCCCCACGAAAGTAATGAGTGTTACATATTTCTGCTTACCCAGCGAAAGAAGCAGGGCAAACACCGTATTTGATATTGCCTTAACTCCTCCAAATATCGCAAGAATTTTCAAAACCCCCACAGCCTCAATCCAGTTAGCTCCAAGGACAAGCAGAATAATTTGTCTGGGAAACAAAAAAAGGGCAGTTGCAAATGGAATAACTATAAGGCAAACCCCGGTAAGGCTTTTAAAAAATGCAGACGTCAACCTTTTTTTGTCTTCGGAAATCCTTACATAAACCGGAAATGTAACTTTACCGACAACGTCAGAAATTTCCGTTATGGGGAGTGTCGAGATTCTATAGGCAACCTGGTAAATCCCCAAGGGATAAGTCCCTAAAAGTTTGCCGACGACTATATCGTCCCCGTGGGTAAAAAAATAATTGAAAATTCCGGCACCCGTCAGCCACTTACCCCTATTTACCACTTCGCTAAACTTCTTCCTTTCAAATAGTATCCTTGGAGTGGGTTTTATAAGAATAAATGAAAGGATTACTTCCAAAATCGCCCCGGCGATGAGCCCGTAAATTAGACTCGCCGCTGAATGAGTAAAAAGGGCCAAGGATATTGCAACTGCACTATCAAAAATAAATATTGAGAATCTAAAAATAAACTCTTTCTTAAACATAAGTTCCTTGACAAATTTAACCTCAGCGGGATTAATAAAACCCCTGATTACTGGAACGAAGGCCATAAGAAAAAGCAAACGATAAGTCTCGGGTGAGTTAAAGAAACGTACTATTAAAGGGGATGCAATTAGTAGAGCCGTGGCTATAAGGAAACCACGAATAATTGATACAATCCAAGCGGTATTTATATAGGAATTGAGGCCGCGCTTCTCCTGCATTAGAACCACGTTTATCCCGGTTTCCGTTAAGATCTCAAGAAGCTCCAAAACCAAAGAGGCTATTCCGAAAAGTCCAAATTGGGCGGGGACAAGAACCCTCGCAAGAATCCCTGTTTTAACAAAGGCAACCAAACGAGATACGGCCTTAAGTCCACCAAGCCACGAGACCCCTCTTACTATTTCGGTAATATACCCCACTATTTACCCATTATACCTTTCAAAAATCCTATCATTACGACAATATCCGATGCAATCTGGACGGGCGGCCCCCAAATACTTGCCTTCCAATCTGGAAACTGTCTATAAACCTTCTTATACGCCCAATAAAGATAGAAGAAAAATCCCAAAGTAAACAAAAATAGGAATAGGGGATATCTAAAACCCAAAATAACTAGACCAATACCAAGCATATATCTTAAGAAGATTAAAATTACTCGTATATTGTGCGACGAAACCTTTTGAGTCGGGTTCCATAAGGGTTCGTATCTCGCGTCCCATTTGGCATAATCACCCATTGTTTTTATTCCTTCTATAAGCTTCCTGGGTATTCCCCACTCCACAACTGCATCTTTCACGCGTGAATACTTTAAGCCCAACCTAATTGCTGTAGTGTTAAATTCAGAATCCTCCGCCGAATTTTCCTTTCTTTCTGGGAAACCCCCAACCCTCTCCCAAGCTTCTTTTCTAAATGCAATTGAGCGGGTAGTAGGTAAAAAATCCTTCCCGAACTTTGACAAAGGAAATCCCAGGAATACTCCCAGTGCTTTTTGTTTGGGAGTCTCCCCTATCATCTCATAAACCCCAGCGACAATGTTCACGTCTCTGTCAGTAAAAGGAGCGGTAATTTTTTCTAACCAATCTTTATGCGCTATACAGCCGGCGTCGGTCATAGCAATTATCTCGCTACCACCTAATTCAACGGCCAGATTTCTGCCCCTTGCCCTTAAACAATTCTCAAAAAGTAGCTTAATTCTTCTCTCTTTCTTCTGGTAGTGTTTCAGAATCTCTATAGTTTTATCTTTAGACCCCCCGTCAACTACTACTATCTCTTCTGCCTTCTTAGATTGATCACGTAATGACTCCATAAGAGGACTTATTGATTTCTCTGCGTTTAAAACTGTTAAACAGATTGACACTTTCATTAACCCAATTATTGCACTTTTATAGTAGTCTAACTAAACTTAGTTTATATGGTACAAGCTCCTAAAGAGAATGATCCTCCCATTGTTGACGTTAAAGTAAGAAACCCAATAACCTACATTAAAAAATGGTGGAAGAAGGTTATAGAGAATGAAGGAATATTTTTGAGTTTTAGAGTCCGCCCCCTCACGGCCATCGCGGTCGCCCTGGTTGTAACCAGTTTGACCCTGGGATTAGGGAAATTTGTATTGCCTTTTACCATCCCATTTTTCGAATATAATCCAGATCCAGCTGAACCTATCGTTCCTACCCCTGAAGCTTGGAAAGAAACTGCCTATACGGGGACTTTACGCTATTCCGAGGCAACCGCTAAATACTATTTGGTGACGACCTCATCTGAGGCAATAACTCTCCAAGTTCCAGAAAACATAAAGCTTTCCCTATATGTTGGAAGAAGAATTTTTGCAACTGGAAAATATTACAAGGGAACACGCACCTTGGTCGTTGCAAGTGCAAGCGACACCGAGCTTTTACCTTCCGCGCCTTCCCCTATCCCCACAATTTCCCCTACACCAACCCCGGTTCCAACAGAAACTCCAAACACTGACGCAAGCGAAAACTCGCCGGTCTCTCTCTAGACGTATTCTTTCTTGGGAAGTAAAAATTTTCTGTAAAGCCTTCTTAGAATTGTAAATCCTATTACAAAAACGGCAACCCAGAAAAAATAAGAAAATGGCGGCTCCCAAGCATCGGTGCCAGTGAAGTAGGAGTGAATGGCAACAGCTATGAAAGCCACGTAATTTAAAATATGTAAACTTCTCCACCTCTCTCTTAAAAAGGGCTTTGTTCTAAAGTACCCCGCTAGAACTCCAATTGTTAATAGTAAGAAAGCAAATCTTCCAAAGCTTATCCAAAGTTCACTTGCAACTAAAGACATGGGAAGAATTGTAAATAAAGGATTAAAAATGCCTAAACTAAAGTAGTTGAAAAGAGTGTAGAGCATAGGGTGAATAAGGATTAGCCCATATACAAAAATTCCCTGGGTAGTATGGAACTTAAATACCCAACCTCCCAGTTTTTCCGTTAAAGGAGTCATATATGAACCCAGTATTATTTGCCAAAAAAGAAGAATAAATGCAGTTAACCCCGTTAGCCTCTGGAAAAAGTTTGTAATAAGGATGGGGTTATCAATGGAGCCCGGAGGGGT
>CAYNFU010000007.1:0-1461 GCA_964396785.1 uncultured Gammaproteobacteria bacterium
ATTTTATCTAATTCTTCAAGGAGTTCTTTGTTTCTAATTCTCATATCGGCATCATCCAAAAGAAAACGAACAACGCCCTCCTTGTCCACAATAATATAAGTATGTCCGGGAAACTGTCCTCTATGCATAGAGGAATTAAGAGTCAAAACTCCATAGGCTGATGTGACCTTTTTGTCTACGTCCAGGAGCACCGTAGACGAACCAAGCTCGGGCATCTGCTTCACCGCTTGAGCCCAGTCGTTTTTGGGGTCAACGGCTTACTTAAAGAAATTGTCTTGTCGTCGTTAAGCCTCGATTCTTTGGCCATAGCAACCATTTGGTCCCAACACGATGGATAGCACATGGCTCCTTCTGTAAAGAAGATAACGACATTTTTCCCTTTGAGATCCTTAAGGCTAATTCTTCTTCCGTCATAGGCTTCAAGAGTAAACTCTGGGGCTGATTTTCCTAAAAGTGATTTAAAAACCGTATCGTCAGCTGGAGGCGGAGATTTGTGATGATCATCCGTCTGGACTACGCTTCCCTGAACATTTGAACCTAAGTTAGAATTATTTTTACCTTTCCCTGCAAGCAGAGTCCCCAAAGCAAAAAGGCCGCCTCCAATGGCTAAAATTATGGCCACGGCGATAAGAGTTTTTCTCATTACAATTTAACCTTCTTAAGAGCCAGTGCGTTGGCAACAACTATTAGAGAAGAAATACTCATTAGGATTGCCCCATATTCGGGGCGAAGCATGATGCCCCAAGGAATAAATACTCCTGCCGCGGCCGGAATTGCCAAGACGTTATAGCCAGTTGCCCAGGCCAAATTCTGCTTCATTTTGGTATCGGTTGCACGACTTAGGGCAACTACTTTGACAATATCGAGGGGGTTACTTTTAACAAGTACAATTTCTGCGCTTTCTATGGCCACATCCGTTCCAGCCCCAATTGCAATTCCAACATGGGCCTGGGTAAGGCTTGGGGCGTCGTTTACTCCGTCTCCCACCATGCCTACAGTAAAACCTTTTTTCTGAAGTTCTTTGACTTTGTTTACTTTATCCTCGGGTAAAACCTCGGCAAAAACAGTGTCTATCCCTAGCCTCTTGCCAACCTCCCCGGCTATATCTTTTTTGTCCCCAGTAAGCATCGCCGTCTTAACTCCCAATCCATGAAGCCTGGAAATTGCTTCTTTGGACTCTTCCCTAATTGTGTCTTCAACAAAGATGGTTCCAGCAAAAAGCTTATCAACCGCAACAAATATCTCCGTCCCCAAGCCTTCTTCCCCGGCCGGGACTTCTATGACGTTTTCTTTAAATAGATTTCTATTTCCTATAAGAACCTCTTTTGCCTCTACCCTTCCCGAGGCGCCTTTGCCCGGATAGGATTTAAACTCCTGGGCGGGCGTGAAGACAATACCCCTCGCTTTGGCTGCATTTACAATCCCCTTGGCAATTGAATGCTGGGAATGAACCTCAACGGC
>CAYNFU010000007.1:1561-29282 GCA_964396785.1 uncultured Gammaproteobacteria bacterium
TGGCTGCATTTACAATCCCCTTGGCAATTGAATGCTGGGAATGAACCTCAACGGCCGCGGCCAGAGCAAGAAGTTGTCCTTCCCCTACCTTTGATTTATCTGCCAGCAAAACTTTACTTACCCCAAATTCCCCTTTTGTCAGTGTCCCTGTTTTATCCAAGACTACATAATTTATGCGCCTTGCAATCTCCAGGCCTCTCATGTCGCGTATCAGGATTCCGTTTCTGGCGGCAATAGTACTTGTAATTGTCGTAACGGTCGGAATCGCCAAACCCAATGCGTGAGGACAGGCAATAACAACAACCGTAATAGCAAGCGTTGCTGCAAAAATTGCTCCCTGGGGATTAACAAAAAACCAGTAGATGAAGGTTCCCGATCCTACCAATACTGCAGTAAATGTCAGAACATTTGCCGCCTTGTCTGCAAGCTTCTGAACGGCTGGCTTAGTCTCCTGGGCCTCCCGAATCAACTTCATGATCTGGGAAACTGCAGTTTCGCTGCCTGTCTTTGTGACTTTTATGGTAAGCGAACCGTCATTATTAATAGTGCCCCCAATTACTCCATCTCCAACATTTTTCTCAACTGGCCGTGACTCTCCAGTGATCATGCCTTCATTAACGGAGGAGTTTCCGTCAAGGACTTCTCCGTCTATAGGAATCTTCTCTCCAGGCTTAACTAGAACAATATCTCCCTTAAGAAGCTCCTCGGTATTAACGTCCTTAACTTCTTTGCCTACAAGTTTATGAGCGGTGGGCGGAATTAATTTTGCAAGCTCCTTTAGGGCGTTCCCTGTTCCTATAACAGCCCGCATCTCCATCCAGTGGCCAAAAAGGAAGGCTAAAACCAAGGTTGAAATTTCCCACCATAAGCTCTCTCCTGGGAAAACGAAGGTCGCGGCTGCCGAAAAGAAGAAACCGGATAAAACAGCTAAAGAAACCAGAGTCATCATACCCCAATTGCGGCTTTTTAATTCGTCTTTGGCGGCCGCGTAAAAAGGCCATCCTCCGTACCAAGCAATAAGGGTCCCAAGGCCAAAGAGAACGATATTTCTTAGAGGAAAATCGATCGTAAATCCGAACCATTCTTGAATTTTCGGGGATAAAATTAGAACAATGATAGTTAGTGGTAAAACAACAAAGAATCGACGTTTAAAATCCTCCGCCATTCTTCTATGGTGTTCTGTATGGTCGCCCGACATTCCTTCCATTTTATGTCCCTCATGTTTCTCGTTTTGAGTCTTTACCTCAATTAAGTCCATCCCACATTTGGGACAGCTGCCTGGTTTATCCGAAGAAACATCTGGGTGCATGGGGCATAAGTATTTTTTGTTCTCCATATATTTTTTTAAAACTCCCAGCTAAAAAGACGCTCTGAAATTCTTCCCACATCCGTCATTTTAAGTTTAATCTCTTTAGGGCTCGGAGAAATTTTGTTAAATTTCAAAATACCCTCCCTGTGGTGGTCCCCTGGAGGATCCCCCTCCCAACTTAAAGGGACATATTCTTTTTCCTCCACCCAAAGCCTGGTCAGCTTAGGAAGATCCTCGCTTAACTCTAAAGAGTGCGTATCAAGAGTTACCTCAAATTCCCAAATTTCAGAATCGGGGACATTTTTAGGTAGAATCCCAACAAATACCTCTCCTTGGCTGTCAACCTTCTGGGGCAAAGTTTTTGTTTCCTCTAAGGGTAGATTTTGCCTGCCTAAATCGGCCTTGGGTCTAAAAAAAATAAGTCCCAATAGACCCAATCCAAGAAGGGTAATAATTAATTTTCCTTTTGTCATATATTTGATAATTTCTTTAACTTTATTAAAAGATAAACTACCCCTACCGCATTTCCGAAAATCCCAATCCAAAAAAGCTCTATCTGGTACTGGGCAACAAGGCTCAAAAACCCAGATACGGCAATAACCGGCAGTATATTTGCTAGATAGTGTGCGCAGCAGGAAACCATGGCAAAAGTACTTGTAGTTCCGGAAACGGCAACTACTCCTCCATGGGCACCCCTAGCTACCTGCTTTAGTTTAGTAAAAAGAGCCACCTGCACCCCAAAACCCGCCGAAAGAGTCAAAATAAAATACCAATACCTTGTAAATTGTTCTTGAGCAAAATCTATTCCCGAAATTAGGCTAACCAGGGAAAAATAGATAGCCAAAAGTCCCAAAGATGCAAGAAATCCCTTAATTATCATCCTTCTTTCTCTTTTACCTCTACCAAGTTCATGCCACACTTGGGACAACTACCAGGACCATCGGACTTTACTTCCGGGTGCATGGGGCATGTATAGGCTTTTTTCATTTATTCCGTTCACCTCCTTTTGGTATCCAATGTTCTGGGTTCGCATCGAACATACTCTTGTCTTGTTCTGAGCAGAAATAATAAGTTTTTTCCCCGTAAACGGATGAAAATTTCATCTCGCTTTTGGGTTTTTCCATCCCACAAACCGGATCTTTAACAATATCCTCTCCCATCTCACTTAACAAAATAGTTATATGCCTTGGCCAAAAGCCAACCTGAAACCCAGGAAGCTAATGTAAAACTAACAAGGCCAAGTAAAAAGCCGCTAGGAGCATCTTTCCAAGCGCTACTTAGATCCAGCATATGGAACCAGGTGGTAGCTACAACCTTATAAAGACCGGGCGTAAAAAGAGCCACAATGTAGCAGACTAGGAAATAGGCTGCACCCAAAACTCCAAATCCTTTCGCCATTGCGCTTTCATTTAATTTCATTCTTCTCACCCCCTCTCTTATTAATACCAACTATCAAGCCAGCTTTTCATCATTTCTATTTCTTTAGTTTGAGCAATAATAATGTCGTTGGCCAAATCTTTAAGTTCCTCTTTCTCGGAATTACTAAGAACCAGATTGGCCATATCGATTGCACCCTGGTGGTGTTCAATCATGAGAGTTATAAACATTCTGTCAAAATCGTCTCCCTTTAGCGTGGCGAGGGTCGAAGACATCTCGCCCATACTCATTCCCATATTCATTCCCTGCATCCCCGTCGCAGAATATTGATCAGCCTGCATCATATAAGCTCCTCCCCTACCCATACCCATCATATTCATCATGGAGTAATTTCGATTATTCACTACGTATCCTGAAATAATTACTCCTGCTACAAGACCTGCCAAGGCCGCCAAAACTATGTATAAAGAATTTTTTTCCATAAATATCACCTCCCCTTTTTATGCACCGCAACTTCCGCCAGCTCCACCTTTAAATTGTACTGGGCCTACTTTGGCGTAAATATCTGCGGCTCCTTTTGCAGACGAATAAGCCTCACCCAAAGCTTCCTTAGCGGAAACATCTTCCCAAGAAATTCCTTGACGAGCAAAGTATGTGGCCGTCGTCAAATAAGTGTCAGGAAACCAGAAGGAATTAAGCTTCAAAACCTCTTTATATATTTCTTCATCGGATAGTCCTTTGGAAACCATTAGTTCAATTGCGGCGAGTGCCGCCATGCCGTGGTTGCAATCTGGAAACCAGGTAGAATTGCCGCAGCAAGGACGATATACTCCTTTGGCAATCTCCCCAACCCGCCTTTGCTGCTCGGAAGTTAACGGTATTAAATCAAACTTATTGAGATAGTTGACGGCGTCCCCTCGGGCTAGACTCCAACCCCCTGTTGAGGCAAAATTTCCAACGCGTCCTGCATATTCCTGTCCCAAAGGCCCCTCTGTATAAACGATACTTTTTTGGGCGAGGCCCAAAGCCCAAAGCATGTCGACCACAAACTGGCCGTTTTTCATATCGATACTAATTGGAATATTTCCCCCTTCCCTTAATATCTTCTTTTGCTCGTCGGTCGGTTTTAGACCATTTTCAAATTTATCGGCGTCAATTACCCCAAGAGCAATAAGCCTTGGACCAATATCTCCCCAGGAAACAGGAAGGCTAAATCCAGCTTCAGGGAGAACCTTACCGGGAAGATCCGATAAATCAAGGAGCTTCTCCCCCGACCTCTCCCACGCCTCCATTCCTCCTTCCAGGTGTTTTATGTTCGTATAGCCCAATTTTTTGAGAGTGACGAGGGCCTCGGAACTCATCCTTCCAGTTTTACAATAAAGGACTATTTCTGCATTTTTGTCCTGGGGAAGTTGGGTTCTTGCCGCCACAATCCCGTCGTATTCAACAAAGGTATCTGTTCCTACAACCTCTCCTTCATAAGGGGTGTGGACATTAATTAATGTAAAGTTTTTATTATTTAGCCTCTCTTTTAACTCACGTACACTAATTTTCTCGTTTGCCGAGACTAAAAGAGCCGGCGGGATTCTGAATATGGACGAGAGTTTATCCTTAGCGGTACCAGCATAAATTCCTAAAAGGAAAAAGCTGGCAAAAAGAATAGGAAGCGCTACTACTAAAGGTACCTTTTTTAGGTTTTTTCCAACCTTTTTAATACTAAATTTCGCTTTGGCCATTCTTATATGACGAAGTTGAGCAAAATATATAGGGCAAGACTCAAAATGAGGATGCTCCCAAGGCTTACAATTATTCTTTGGAATGGAAAATAGACCTTACCGCGGGCTTTGATAAGTGCATTATCGATAATATCAACTAAATAAAATAGAATTCCGCCGGAAATTACTCCGAAAGTAAGTTTATCTACCCCGAAAATCTGCCCTGCATGGGGGTTAATTAAGTAGAATCTAAGTTTTGCAACCATATAGTCGTTAAAAGCGTAGAATGACCAGACCGTTAGGCCAAAAAAGATAATGTAGGTAGTTGGTCTTAAAATAGATGGAACAATTTTTACTTTTTTGGCAAGCCAGGAATCAAACCAAAAAGAAACAGCACCAATTAGAGCCGCAAGCCATACGCCAGTTATCGCATCGTCAATCCCAAAAAATCTGGCTACAGAAAGACCGATTGCGGCGCCTCCTACACATAAAGGGCAATGGGCGTATGCCGTGGGAACAAAAAAAATGAGGCCCAAAAAGGCCAATAGTAACGACATTACTTTCTTCATTCTGAAACAACTTTCCCGCTAAACGTCAACTCTTTTATACCAGCTGGGTCAGAAAAAGTAAGATAAACTACCCTATTAAACGGCCCCACTCCCTCAGGACCGTGGGCGGCGGGATCGAACTTAACAATAACTTTCCCCTCTTGTCCGGCTCCTATCTCAATATTTACCGGCGGGTTTGCATCCCCATGGCCTTCCATACCAAAGAATGGAGTTTCCTCACCCATTATTTGAACCGAAGCAGTAGTACACATACATGAGGTGGTCACTTTTTTTAGTTTAATAGTACTTCCAGATGTATTTTTAATAGAATACTCTTTGGTTACAATTCCCCCATTTATCGGAACTTCTCCCAACTCATAAAAGGTTGGGTTAGCTTCAATCCCCGAAACTTCGGAAAGCACCTCGGAGGTGGCAGTGGATTTGCCCCCCAAAAGAGCGACACCCCCTCCAATAAGAAGGACCGTAGCAACTACTATAGTTATTAGGACTTTTGAATCTTTCATTTTCTATTCCCTTTTAAATAGATCTACTATCTCATCAACCAATTGTTCACTCTTACCATTTGGCCCGTGGATGTCTTTTAGCACACAGGAATGAAGATGTCCATGAAGTATTATTTCGTCGACTTTTTTAAGGGCCGCCTGAACGGCCCTAGATTGATGAATTACATCAGGACAGTAATCCTCTCCTTCAATCATATGCTTCACCTTCTCAAGGTGCCCCTGGGCAATAGACAATCTTTTTAGAGCTTCCCCTTTAGCGTGTCCGTCCATTTGTCATACCCTACCCCAGGGAGGGGATAATGTCAAGCACCAAAAACTCAAATCCCCCCTTGTTTTTTTCTTTTGGCAGGACTATGATTCTCTCGGAATGAAGAAGTTTTTCCTTCCGGCAGTCGGCGCTTTAACCTTGTTAATAATAGTTGGAGGGGTACTACTTTTCTCAAAAGAAACCCCCCAAACTACTCCCCTCCCTTTACCTACCTCTTACGAATATTTTTGGGGAGACGGCTGTCCACATTGTGAGGTCGTGGATGAATTCTTTTCCAGCTGGGAGAATCGGGACAAAGTGGAGATAGACAAAAAAGAGGTTTGGAGTAGTGCGACGAATGCAAAAATTCTTCAGGAAAGAGCCACCTATTGTGGAATAAGGCCTTCGGAAGTTGGTGTTCCTTTTCTTTTTACACCGGATGGCAAATGTTTAAGTGGAGACGAGCCTATTATAGATTTCTTTAAAAATCTTTCGTTATGAGCCTAAATAATTACAAAGACTTACTTGCCAAAGTAGAAGAAGTAACGGCCCAAAAGGGACTTGATTTATCATCTGGGGAAGACCTCTCAATTGGAATAATGAACCTAATTTCGATTGAAGAACACCTTTTTTATACTTCCCAAAAAACTAAAAACAAAAAGTACTTAGAGCTTTTAAATGAAGTTCGGGTAATGCGAACGGAACTTATGAAACAAATCATCAAAGACTATGAGGGTGAGGTTTGGTGTATTAGTAAACACCTCTTGGCCGCCTCGATGAGGCTGATGGAGGTAGGAACTAAAGAGCTTAAAAAGGGAGCTAAAGAAAAGGCGTGGGATTTATTTGAGAAATCCTACAAACTCTATTCCCTATTCTGGGGAATGAACTTGGGAGTTGTTAAGATGGATTCTGTAAAACGAGGGGATTTTGAAGTTAAAATGCTTGACGAGAAGACCAAAGAAAAAGGGAAAGTATCGGTCTTTGATAAACTTGGGAGCTTGGTCCAAAAAGCAATAGACTGCTGCCGAGAATAATTAGGAAGCGAGCCAGCCGCCATCGACGTAGATTACAGTACCCGTTATATAATCCGCCTCATTTGAAGCCAAAAATACAGCCGCTGCCCCGATATCTCCCGGCTTTCCTATCCTTCCTTTGGGAATATTTTTAAGCATTTCTTTTAATAAGTTCTCGTCACTTAACACCGCTGAACTCATATCGCTCTCAATCGCCCCGGGGGCTATTGCATTGACATTTATCCCGTACTTGGCAAGTTCAATCGCCATGTTTTCGGTTAGAGCCACAACTCCACCTTTTGAGGCTGTGTAGTGAGAAATACTCTTAAATCCAATACCAACTCCTCCCGAGGAAATTGAGGCAATATTAATAATTCTCCCCCAGCTATTTTCTTTCATTAGCTTTACCGCTTCTTGGGAACAAAGAAATTGACCCTTAAGGTTTATGTCTATTACCCTATCCCACTGCTCCTCGGTAATACTTTCAAAATCCCCGTAATCTATAACTCCCGCATTATTTACCAAGATATCTAAGTGTCCCCATTTTTCTTTCACCTGGCTAAAAATTCGCTCAACATCAGCCTTTTTGGATACGTCTCCTTGGGTTGAAAAAGAATCCTTACCCATATTTTTAATTTCCATGGAGATAAGGTCACATTTCTCTGTATTGGAAACACAATTCACGGCCACATTTGCTCCGGCAGTAGCTAGTGCTTTGGCTATTCCACTTCCAATACCGCGGGAACTCCCAGTCACGAAGGCATTTTTTCCCCCCAAATCAAACATTGTCATATCAATTAACTATATTGTCCAAGGGAGAAAAAATCTAGACTAGAAGTATTACTCCGTTGTTTGCTCTGGGCCGCGATTGTGGAAAGCGCTTATAAAAGCCTTAATTTGTCCTTCGTCGACTGAGTTTAACTTATCTATCCTTCCCCAGGCGGTTAGCGCAACTAACGTATCCAAATTCATCCTGGGAACAACTATTACCCTTTTTGCAGCTTTTGTAAATGCTGACAACTGACTTACCAGACCTTTACAAGAATCAGTCTTAAAAGATTCAGGAAGAGGGATTTCCTCTTCAGGCGGGTCATCGATAGTTATCCAACTCATCTCGTCGGTCGGAGTAACTTTCATATGCATCAGAAGCTCTCCCGAGTCTGTTGCCTCTTCTACCGGTTCGTCGTGGGCGTAAACTTCTCTTACAAACTTGCCCGATGAAAGTTTTGAACAATCGTACCAAATAATTACATATCCGTGCTCCATGGAGTGAATTAAATATCCATCGGAAATAAAGCGGTCATATACCCCTGGCTTTGCCCAAACTGGAAAGTGAGTTCCTGAGGTCGGAGGATTTGATGTGTATACTACCCCGTAAATATCGGTAACGTGGTCTCGCCCTGCATCGGGAACTATCTCTCCCGGAAGAGGCGAAGTTGAGCCTTTAAAAAGGGAGTACCCTCCCCAGCCTAATGCCCCAATGAGAAGTAGCCCAATTACCCACTTACCAATCCCTTTTGTAGAACCAACCTTTGCTTCTTTTTCTCTTTCTTCCTCCTTAAAAAGTTTTCTACGCTCTCTTCGGGAAAAACTCTCTGACATTTCCCCATTTTGTTCTTCCATGGGGATTATATTACAAGAAAATTGCCAGGAAGGCTAGAAGAATAATGTTCACCATGAAGTATGTAGCGATTTTGTTTTGTGGGATGGTAATTGGAGAATTTTTAAACCAATTCTCCATTGCCCCAGTCTCCTTCCAGTCGACATAGGCGTCAACCAAAAGGTGCAGGTAAAAAGCTAAAACCAAACCTCTTCCAAAAAGACTGCCCGAAGAAGTTAGGACAAAGACCGTAAGGATAAGAAAAATCCCCTGGAAGAGAATCGTGTGAAAGATTAAGTTTTTTCGCTCGGACCTTGTCTCAGCCAAGAATTTAAATGTTTCCATGAGCTTCCCTTGCCCAACCATATAAGTAGTTCTTTGTGAAGTAAGCTCCTGGGGATTTATGTAAATATATAGGAGATGGTCAATATCGGGTAGTATTGTCCCAATGACTCCCCCCACCCAAAATGGCCAGACAGACAAATTTAGCCACCTTTTTAGTAATGTAACAAGTACAAGAAGAATGATAAGTGAGAGGGTATGTCTTACAAATTCTTTCTTCATAAGGGGGATAACTTTATATTAACGGATTATCTTAAATCCCTCAAACTCTACCCTTTTTCATTTTTTCTTCGATAAATTTCCCCATCTGATAAGCGAAAAGTCCGGATCCTAAGTAGATAAACCATAGAATAATCGGCCAATTTCCAGGAAAGTATGTCCAGAGGCCGGTCGAGATTGCTATATACTCAATTGCAACCGACATAATAACAAAAATAAACGAAACGATAAATTGAGCTTTTAACTCGTCTACCCTCTTGTAACCCTTGCGAAGAATTATGAGCAGCAAATAGAGCCCAAAAACTATCGAAAAAACAATCCACCATCCCGGTGGAAATTCATTATAAATTCTCATCCAATCACCCCTCCCATAGATACTTTTTTAGGTTTACTTTGTTATGCTCTACAAAAGAAACTCCTTCAGCTAGAAGCCTTCTTTTTTGCTCAGCTTCTCCATCAAAAGCAAAATTGGGGGCGAGGCGGCCTTCCTTGTTTACAACTCTATGGCAGGGAGTTTTTTCATTTTGATTGGCGTGTAGTGCAAAACCAACTTTTCTTGAGTCTTTCGTAGCTAAAATCCTCGCAATTTCTCCATATGTAGTAACCTTTCCACTGGGAATCTTTCTAACTACCTTGTAAACTCGCTCGAAAAAATTTGTATTTTGCATTTAACTAGTCTGTGAATACCTGCACAAACATTTTGCCATAAATTCCGTTATCAATCACTCCTATCCCAACCTTTCCAAATTCGGGGTCTAGAATATTTCTCCTGTGGCCTTCGGAATTCATTAGTCCATTATGTGCTGTCGCCAAAGTCGGTGCCATTGCCAAATTTTCCCCAGCTATTTTAAAGCTAATTCCACCGGCTATTAACCTATCACCAACGTCGGCTCCCTCAGGAGAAACATGGCTAAAGTATTGCCTTTCCCACATATCCCGAGCATGAGCTCGCGAAACCGGGACAATCTCGGGAGCCCAAGTAAGCTCCCCCACCCCAACCTTCCTTCTCTCCTCATTTACCATGCCAAACATAGCCTTCTCCGAAGCCTCATCGAGGGAAAGTTCTGCCTTTCCCGTTGTTAGAGGAATCGACTCTCTACTTCCGGGTTTTATGGTGAGGTAGGTTAGAGAATCCTCAATAACCCCTCCGAAAATTTCATTGACGCTCTTTTCCAATCCCGAAGTCTCTCTAAGTAGAAAACTCCCTATTCGGGACTCGGCCACATCCTTTTTAACCGCTGGGTTAATCGGAAAACCAATAACCAGTGTCAAAAGGAAGGCAACAAGTATTAGACCTTCTCCGAGAGCTGGAAGGATTGAAAGGGCCTTATTTGCCCAATGTTTCCAGGCTTCCCTTGGAAGTTTGGCAACGGCTGATATAAAGATAAATCCCAACAAAGTCTCTGCGAGAATGGCGGTTGCCAGAAACCCAAGAGCATTTGCAATCGAATGGGACAGGGAAAAATTTTCTCTTAAAAAGAAGGCAGTAAACTGATAACCACGAAGCGAAATAATTAAGGAGCCAAGAAATGAAGCAAAATCGGCAAGTAAGTACCAAAAACCCACCCTCCAAGCCTCGCTAACGAAGAAGATGAGGATTAAGATGATAACGAGGTCGACCCAATTACCATTTAAATTCACTTCTTTCCCCCCACTTTCCTAAGTTGAGCTAACTTCCACATAAAGAGTTTTGCCTTGGATTTAACATTATACGCATCTGATACAAAGTTCCTTGCGCTCTCCAAAAGTCCCCTTGGAGTATCCTTTGCCAATTTAATGTATAGGGATTTATTGCCTAAATCATCCAAATCCTTGGCCAGTTCATATCCATATTTCTGGAATTCACGGGATATGTATTTATCCTCGTCGGATTTAAACTTTTTTAGGATGTCGCTAACTTTTTGCATAGTTCATCAATCACAGGCTCAAGTAAGACTCTCTCTTTATCGGTAAAATCCTGCAAAACATACTCCTCTCCCGAAACTCTCCCCCCCGGATCCCTATTATCCACCCCGATTCTTACCCTCCAAAAGTCCTCAGATCCCAGTTCTTTCTCTATTGAATTAACTCCGTTATGAAGTTTTGGACCCCGGCCGTACTGGATTTTATAGCTCCCCAAAGGAATATCTAAATCATCATGAATAACCCATAAATCCGCAGGATTTAGCTTGTATTGTTCAACTAATTTCTTCACAAATTCTCCCGACTCATTCATAAAGACACTAGTCTTTTTAACTACTGCGTCTTTGAGTAATCGCCTTTTAGTTAGTTCGTCGATTACCATATACCCCACGTTGTGTCGATTTTTCTTATATTTCTCTTCTGGATTTCCAAGCCCGATAATCAGTTTCATCTATTTAATTGAGAAAGAATCTTTTTGTGGAGATAACCATTACTTGCAACAACTGTCATCGTCTCTTTTAACCAGTCAGTCTTGTCCCCTTTTTCATCAGTAACCTTCCCACCCGCCTCCTCCAAGATTGCCACACCGGCTACATAATCCCAAGAGTACGCCCAGTGAATATATGCCCCATACGCTCCCTCAGCTACATAGGCAACTCCTGCAATAGTACAGCCCAACATTGGAGTATATCTTACCTTGCTTACTAGGGGTCTTAAAAGAGTATCTAGCTCTTTATCTCTCATATCCATCCAAGCAAAATCGTATCCCACCATTACTTTTTCCAACCTCTTTTCTTTTGAAACCGTTATTCTCTTCCCGTTCCTATAAGCCCCTTCTCCCTTGGCCGCCCAATAAAGATTGTTCAAGATTGGGAAATTTAAAACCCCCAAAATTGGCTCACCTCCCCGAAGAAGACCAATTGATACGCCAAAAGTAGGAAGTCCTGAAAAATAAGGGCCTGTGCCGTCAAGTGGATCTATAACCCATGTATATTCTGAACCATTATCAATACGGGCTCCTTTTTCCTCTGCCAAGAAGTTGTGTTTGGGGAAAGAAGATTGAAGAATCTGCAAAATCGTAATTTGAGAAGCAACATCTGCCTCGGTTGATATATTATCAGCTGTCCCTTTACGCTCAACTGAATGTTTCCCTTCTCTATAAGCAACAACTATTTCGCCCGCTTTAGTCGCGGCTTCCTTAGCAACCTCAATCATCTCGAAGCAATTTTACCACTTTTACCCAATCAGTTACTCTCTACAAAGGGGACAAAATGGAAAATGCCGAATTCTTTTTTGTTAATCTTTTTGCCCCTTTTAACATATTTAGTCATTATTTTGTCGGGACCTCTTCCAACCGGTGCCACTAATATTCCGCCTTCTTTAAGCTCGGCAAAAAGCTCCTCCGGTATCCACTCCATCCCAGCGGTTACCAAAATTGCGTCAAATGGAGCTTTTTGTTTCCAACCAAGCTCGCCAGTACCGACTCTTACTTCTACATTTTGATATCCCAACTTTTTTAATTTCTTCCTTGCACCTTCGGCGAGCTCTGGAATCCTCTCGATTGTATAAACATGTCTTGCAAGGTGCGAAAAAATTGCAGCTTGATAGCCGCTTCCTGTACCTATTTCAAGAACTTTTTCGCCTCCTTTAAGGCCTAGAAGATTAGTCATGAAGGCAACGGTATAGGGTTGAGATATTGTTTGACCCCAACCAATAGAAATCGGCCCGTCTTCGTAGGCCGAATCTCTATATTCCCGAGGCACAAACTCTTCCCTGGGAACCTTAAGCATGGCAGAGAAAACCTTTGGGGCATCAAGGCCGTAAGTTCCCTTGATTTTCTCTATCATTCCCTTCCGGGAATCCATTAATTTACGCTTTCTTTACGAAATTTCTGGCTAATTTGCCAAAAACAGGAACCTCCCACTCTTGTCCTTGCCAGGCTTTATAAATAAGTAGAAGCCAAAGCACAAATCCTAGTATCCCTACTATTGGGACCAAGAAAATAAGAACGATAGTAAATCCTAGTATCCACTGAAGGACAAAAAGTCCCACGAATGTTACTATCGACTGCATAGCGTGGAAGCGTACAAAAGGATCCTTCTCAATGACTAGAAAGATTACTCCCGTTACGGGGCCCAAAACATAAGCGAGTGCCCCAGCCGTTTCTTTTTTCAAACCTGTTCCTCCTCCTTCACCTTGCATACTTATCACCCCCTATACTACTTCAATCTTTTCAAAAAAGAGTCCCTTGGTCAATAGGGGCCTCTTCCTCCCCAACTTTCCCTTCTTTCCAGATTTTTACCTTGCCAAAAACCCCGTCATAACCCGGCTCGATAACTATGTCACCTGAGCGGACTTTTGATATTCCCTCGGCAACTTTTGCTCCGGCGACTTTCTCAATCTCACTAACCTCGGTTGCAAGAAGCACTTTAAATTCGTTTCCTACACTCCCTATAAGCTGTTCATAGGCGTTTACGGCCTTCTGGCTACTAACTCCCGACCCCACCGCCTCACTTACTATCTCAAGAAGGGGTACCATCATTACATACGGAGGCCTTTTGCCCTCTTTGTCCTTAATCCAACGAACACCGAACTTATCAACAGTGCTTTCCGTTTCAATCTCGACTCCACGAGATAACTCCTCTACTCTACTCATAACCCCAACCGTTAAACCCTTTCCACAGACTGGACAAATTGTCCCTAATTTCCTTGCGTCATTTGGGGAATAGACAACTTTGCAATTTCTGTGCCCCGTATAGTGGTATTTTCCCTCTTCGGGATAAAACTCGATTGTATATGAAATGTCCGCCCCATCCTCTCCCCAGACTGCCTTTCTTACCCCGTCATATGAAATCTCGGGCATTTCAAATACTGTCGCTTCTCTTCCTAATTTAGAAGGCGAATGCGCGTCACCAAAAGAAACTATCCTTTTACCAGTAATTTCACTTATCCTCCAGTTCATAGCAGGATCACTACTCATTCCGGTTTCGATGGCTGGAATTAGCTTTTCACTCTCTCCAAATGCATCTGAGAGTGAATCGTACCCTCCGTTTGCTCCGTAAAACCCAAACCAGGGAGTCCAAATGTGGGCAGGAATAACAAGCGCCTTAGGATTTACAGCGAGGGCCGTTTCAAGAATTTGAGAAAGAGTTAGACCGACAATGGGACGGCCGTCGGAAAAAAGATTTGCCCCCATTGAAGTTAAATTCTGATTAAATTTGGTTACGTCCTCGAAAGTTGGCAGGTAGACCATGATGTGGATTCTTCTACCACGCCCCAAATGTGTGTATATGCAGGAAATCTCGCTTGAAAGTAGAAAGCGAGTTTTAAAACTAGAGTCTTTAAACTTATAAATACCTTCCCCAGCTTCATCAAGAAGTGCCGTTAACTCCCTCAGCCACATAGGGTGGGTAAAATCCCCCGTTCCAACCAGGTCTATCCCCTTTTTATCAGCCCAGGCGGCAATTGTAGGGATGACCATCTGGGAGGATACTGCCCGGGCGTACTTTGAGTGAACCTCTAAATCCGCAACCACCTTCATGGTGCAAGGATTATACTCTTACAAGAATTCGACTACAACGAAAATTGAATAAATAATTAGAAGCGAGAAGGCTTCCCAACGCTCGAGTTTCAACTTTGAGCGAATAAAGAACCAGAAAATGAGAAAAATAATAATAAATGCCGCAGCTGCAATAGCCGTTTTTTCAACCGCAATTATTTGAATGGGGTAAATTAAAGAGGTTACACCCAAGATAAGGGTCGAGTTTGCAATGATTGAACCCAGAAGATTGCCAAAATACATTGAAGGCTCCTTATCCTCCAAACTCCTAAAGGAAAATGCCAGCTCCGGAAGAGTCGTTCCAATAGAGATAATTATTAAACCAACCAGAAATATAGGAATATCAGCGGCTTGAGCCAATTCTTTGGCAATTTTTACTATTATATCGGCGGACAGAAGAAGAAGTATTATCCCCAGAAAGAACTTGCCCCACTCCTTGGTATGGTTTACTTCAATATGGACATTCATAAATTTCCTTACAAATCTTAGGAAGAAGCCGTCCTTTCTTATCTGATTGGCTATCTCAAGAAATCGAATCTTAAAAAATGAACTCGCGTAGCCAAGGTAAGTAAATACTAAAATCAGTCCATCTACCCTCGAAAGTCTACCATCAAGCGCAAGAATTAATGGAAAAATTCCAGCAATTGCCGCAATTGCCACCTCTTTTCTAATAAGTTCGCCGTGCACATTGACTCTCCCTACAATGAAACCGGATAAACCTGCAACTAGAGAAATATTAGCGATATTGGCACCCAATACGTTCCCGAAAGATAAATGAGGGGTTTCCTCAAGAGCCGATGTTATTCCAACGAAAAGCTCCGGAAAGCTCGTTGCAGCCGCAAGGAGTATTGAAGAGAGAACAAATACCTTGGTATGGGTTGTACTGGATAGACGCCTAAGGGAAACAACCACCATATCGGCCGACTTAATCAAAAGAAAAGTGAAGATGAGTAGTAAGATTATTAATCCTGGAATCATTGTTTAGCCCTTCTGAAAATAATTTTCGATACTTCAACCATTATAAACATAAGTGCCGAAAGACCTAAAGCGACAAGCCAATAATTTATTGGTAGAGAGCTTACGTCGAAAAACTGACGGGAAAAAGGAAATATAAAGGGAAAAGCCTGCAACCCAAACCCGGCCAGGACTGCGGCGATAAGCCATTTGTTGTCAAAAATGTTCCCCTTCCAAAAAGGAGTTGTTAAACTTTTTACCGAAAATACATAGACCAAAGAATTAATTCCAAGAGTGAGAAATGCAACACTTCTTGCCAGTTTTACGTCTCCACTACTTCTCAATACGTAGGTAAAAAACGCCAAAGCCAAAAGACCCGAAACAAGACTTACAATCCCTATCAATATTTTCATCCAATTGGTAACGACCCTTTCTTTCGGCGGCCTTGGGGGGTCCACCATTATCCCCTTTCTTTTAGGGTCAACTGTAAGGGCGAGTGATGGAAAACCATCCGAAACCAGATTTATCCAAAGAATTTGAACCGCAGTAACCGGAAGGGGCAATGAGACAATAATGGCAAAAGTAACGGTTACAATTTCACCAAAAGCGTCCGAAAGCAGGTAAAGAATAATTTTTCTTATATTTTCAAAAATTCCCCTACCTTCCTCAACTGCCCCCACAATTGTGGCAAAATTTGAATCCAAAAGCACTAAATCCGCAGATTCGCGGGCTACGTCGCTCGCGTCCCCAACAACTATGCCTATATCCGCCTTGTTTATGGCTGGGGCGTCATTTACCCCATCCCCCATCATTGCAACTATTTCACCATTTTTCTTTAGAGCCTCTACAATTTTAAGCTTCTGCTCCGGAGTCGTTCTTGCAAAAAGCTTTATGTGTCTAACCGCCTCGGCAAGCTCCTCCACACTGAGCTTTTCGAGATCTTCTCCAAGAAGTTCCTCGGTCTCGGAAATCGACATGCCAATTTCTGTTAGAACCGCTTCAGCGGTATTTGCATAATCTCCGGTTATAACTATTATCTTTATCCCCGCCTCGTTTGCTTTACTTAAAGCATCCCTCACCCCTGGTCTGACTGGGTCGGAAAACGAGAGTAAACCTATCCAGTTAAGGCTGCCTTTTACGTCCTCTTTACTTAATCTTTTGTTGCTGGAAGGAACTACCTTTCTGGAAAATCCTATGACCCTTTTACCCTCCTTGGTCAAATCCTCAATTTTCTGCATAATTTTTTCCTTTTCAGACTCTTTTATGTCCGACCATGAAAGAAGGGAGTCGGGGGCACCGCTGACGAATATTATATTTTCTCCTTTCTTCCATTTGTTCAGGCTGGCAAAAAAACGCTCTTTTGATGAAAAGGGTATGCTATCGAGCCTTGGGTGCTCCTGAATGTAATCTTTTATATAGCCCCTTGCCCACTCGAACGCGGCAATAACCAGCGGGTCGTCAAGGTCATTTGCTAATATTGCCTGCTTGGCTAGCTCAACCGTATCCCCAACCACGTCCGTTACGGTCATTTTTCCTTGAGTTAAAGTTCCTGTCTTATCAATGCAAATGGTCGTAACCCCACCCAAAGTTTCTGCGGACGTCAAGTTCCTAACCAGCCCATTTCTCCTTAAAATTCTCTGCATTCCAATAGCCAAAACTACCGTCAAAGAAACAATCAGGCCTTCGGGAATTGCGGATACTGCCAAGGCTACAGCGGTTTTAAAAATTTCTATTAAAGATTCTCCCGAGGCTAAACCTATTACAAAAACGAATAGGGTCAAAAAGACTACCAAGACAAGCAGCTGTTTACTAAAACGCCCGATCTGTTTTTTCAGCGGAGTATCCTCAGAGGTTTCCTGAACCCCCTCGGCAATTTTGCCAATTTGGGTAAGAGCCCCTGTAACTTGAGCCTCCATAGCACCCTGCCCAGAGGAAACAACCGTGCCCATATAAACCTTCTCATTATTAGCTTTAGAAGCTGGCTGGCTTTCCCCAGTAAGAATGGCTTCATTAATAAACATTCTGTTTACGAAAACGAGCTTTCCGTCGGCCGGCACCTTCATTCCCTGGGAAAGAACTATTATGTCTCCGGGAACAACCTCGTTAGCACCAACTTTCTTCCTCTTGCCATCCCTTACTACTTCTGCCTGGGGTGATACGAGACTTTTTAAGGCTGAGAGCGCCTTTCCGGCCCTCCTTTCCTGAAAAAAACCAAGAATTGTATTAATTATCACTGCCATAGCGATGATTACTGCGTCGGAGAAGTGTTTTAGAAAAAAAGTCGCTAAACCTGCAAAAATTAATACGTAAATAAGAGGATTTTTAAGCTGAGATAAAAATATTGAAATATCACTCGGTGGGGGTTTTTCGGGAAGAATATTCGGGCCAAACTTAGAAAGTCTTTTCTCAACCTCTGCTGTCGTTAATCCAATTTGCTCCGGCAGCATATTATTAATGCTACCACATGAGCCTAAATCTTCTGCATCTCAAAAAGCTTTTTTAGCTCTTTTAAAGATGTTACATCGTTAGGACTTTTTTCATCCCGAAATTTTATTAAACGGGGGAATCTCAACGCAAAACCTGCAGTATGTATGGGACTAACGGTTATTTCATCGGCCAAGATCTCAACCACCAAAGAAGGTTTTGTCCAAGCATCGGGAACTAAATTTTTGTCGACTTGGTACTCACCAGGCATTTTACTAACCTCAAGGCTTCTTGACCTTTTATCAAGCTCCCTCCACTGCTCATCCTTCAAACCCGTTCCAATTTTTGAAGTCGTTTTAAATTTATTACCGTCTTTAACCCCAACTAAAAACGCTCCTACTCCAAAGCCTGCTCTTTTCCCTTTACCCCTATTTACACCCATGACTAGACAGTCTATGGTATCTGCTACCCCCTCTTCAGTAGTCTTTTTGTATTTGACCCAGTGATAACCCCTTGCTCCTGCCTTATAGGGAGCGTTGATTTTCTTGATAAGGGCTCCCTCTAATCCTTCGCCAAGGTACTTTTGAATTAAATCCCTAATAACTTTTGCGTCTCCAGTAATTACCTGTCTCGTTATCTCAACGCCGTCAATTTTAGAAACAGTACTTTCTAAAATCTTTCTCCTTTCACTAAAGGGCAGGGATAAAAGGTTTTTACCGTCTTTATAGAGAATATCGAAGATGAAGAGTTTTAAGGGAAGGTTCTTTACTGCCGCCTCAATTCCATACTTTCTTTTCCTTTGTGAAGTTTCCTGGAAGGGCAGGAATTTTCCCGATTTGACGTCATATGCAATTGCTTCTCCGTCAAAAATGGCCGAGTCGACCTTAATTTTCTTTACAGCCGAAACTATATCCGGAAACATATTTGTTGTGTTTTCCAAATTTCTAGAAAATATTATTACTTCCCCTTTTTTGATATGCACCTGGGCACGGAAACCGTCGTATTTAGGCTCAACAATCACCTTACTTCCAACTTTCTCTAGAATCTTTTCGGCAGAAGGAAGACGCTCAGCGAGTGATGGTCGGATGGGGGTCCCTGGTTCTGGTTCTACCCTTTTTAGCCCCGCTATCCCTTTCTCTTTTACTACTTTGGCAATCTTCCCAATATCCACAGTTACATTAAAAGCAGATTCAATTTCGGCTCTTAGGCTTTTGTCTCCTTTTTCCATAAAAGAAAGAGCGTCAAGTATTGTCATATCGGAAAATCCTAGTCTTAGATTCCCAATGGGAATTCTTGCAACAAACCTTACTGAGAGGGGGTCAAGTCCCGAAAGAAGCTCGGCGACTTGTACAATTTTTCTCTCCTGACTTCCCCCACCCCCCTCTTTTGCCATTGCCAAAAGTATTTCGTAGACGGATAAAACATTTGCGTCTCCCCCTTTTGCCTTGGCAAATTCTCCAGCGACAATCCCCAAATCTCCCTTCTTTTTAAATTCGCTTTTGACCTTTTCAATGCCAACTTCATATGCCTTGGCAATTGCTCTCATCATCATTTTTTCGGCGACGTTAAAGTCGATTCCGACGTGTGGGGGTGCAAGGGTTCCCAAGGCTAAATAAACTACTTTGTCTATTTCGAGAACGCTAGTTTTCTTAAATAAATCGGCTAGAATCTCTGTAATTTCATTTCGGGAGGAAGTTTTCTCTAACTTCTCAAGATAAACCGCAAGTTCTCTAAATTTCATAGCAACCGATTATACACGCTGGGCAAGAAATGATGAAAAGAAAAAGTAGGCAAAAATTACAATTCCGATAAAAACGAGTCCGAAAAAGATGCTTATCACTCCTCCACCTTCTTCGTGTACTATCTTACTTACACCGTCCCCAAACAAGGTGAGGCCAAAAAGGGCGGGTAAGATAAGAATCATGTATAAAAATTGCGGGTCAGTTGGCTTCATCGGTTTGCAATTACGTATCGGGAAGCCTTTGTGCTTCCTTCTTTTTTGACTATATCTTTCTCGAGAAGGTCTTTCAGATCTCTAAGTATTGTGTCTTCTGACACCATATTAAAGACATTCTTTAACTCCTGCATTATGGCGCTTCCGTTTTCAGAAAGGTATTCAATTAGCTTCATTTGCCTCTCGGTTAATGCAACCTGCTGGCCTATTCTCATTCTCAGGCGACTATCGATTGAGAGTTTTTTAACCTTCTCTTTGATCTTAGCAAGCTCCACCGCAACAACCTCAGTAAAGTACTCAAGCCAACTTGTTAAATCCCTCTCCCCAATATCGGCAGATTGTTTATCAACCAAGGAGAAGGCTTTGTAGTAAGTACCCGGGTCTAAGTCAAAGTGCTCCTCAAATGAGAAAAAGCGCTTAATATTGTAGCCCTCGCGCATAAGCATTAAGTTTGCAAAAGCTCTTATGGTTCTTCCGTTTCCCTCGACAAAGGGGTGAATTGCCACAAGTACGTAGTGTGCAATTCCGGCTCTGATTATTGGATGAAGATCCTTACTTCCCTCATGATTCAGCCACTCCATAAAATCCTTTATCAAAAATGGAACTTCGGGTGAAGGAGGAGGACGAAAAATTACTTCCCGCGAACCCGCTTCTCTAATTACGACTTGGGTCGTCCGAAAGTTCCCAGATTTTTCCGGAGAGACAATTTTATTTACCGTTTCCTTATGAATATCCTTAAGCATCTCGGAATCATATCCTCCCCTTTTTGCCGAAAGGTCATCCAAAAGTCCCATTACGTTTCTGTAGTTAATAATTTCCTGAATATCCCTCTCCCTAGCTGTAACTTCTGCTCCCTCTAATACCTGGCGTGTCTGTTCGATAGAAAGATCATTTCCTTCGATATGGGTTCCATGATAGACGGTACGGACGAATGCATCGGACTGAAACTGTTTTTCAAAATGAGGGACTAATGGAGCGTTTTCGATTACCTCTTTGGCGGCCTCAATTGCGCCTATATTTTTGAGGATTTTATTGGAAATAGTGAATTTTGGGGAGTACATCAACCCAATTATTGCAGAATTTGCGGAAAAAACAATCGTGATTTGGAAAAAAAGAGTATAATTCCCAAACTGTGCAGAAAGAAGCGATAAACTATACGCCCGGAAGAGATAAATATCTATCGGCTAGGGTGCTGGAGGTACTTCCCTCCCTTTTCGGGGAAAGGGGTAAATTTGTGGTCGGTCTATATCAATATCTTAGATGGGTTGACGACGTTATAGACGAAGGCCAAATTCCGTATCTCGAAAAATCACACTTTCTACAAAGACAGATGTCGCTTATTAAGGGGGGGCAGTCACGAGATGCAACAGAAATGGAAAGACACCTCACCCAACTCCCCTGGCGAGTAGTACCCCAAGATCAAGTGAGAACTCAAATCAATATTCTTCTACACGCAATTGAAGAAGATATGGAACGTGCCAACCATTTAACGCCCAAAAAGACGAGGGAAGCGAGACATTCCAACTGGAGAACCATACATCCCTGCCTTACTGGAATAAACCTAATCTTAAATGGACGAGATATCAAGGCAACCACCGACTTTATGTCATTCATCGACACTTTTAATGACATCGCATCTCTTTCTGATTTAGAAGAAGATGCTCAACTAGGACTTTTTAACCTGCCCCTGAGCTTCGACGAAGTTCGATCCATTCAAGAGCTCCCCGAGCAAGAAAGACGACAAGCGTACTCGAGACTTATTTCAGAAGACAGATTTTACAAGGAAAAATCCAGAGTCTGGGGTAAATTTTTAAAACATATTCCTTCGGTTAACAAGGTAAACATGCCCGCCTGGCAAAAATTTCTGGTGATTTGTTATGCCTACGAAGTTTATGCGAAGTGGCATCTACGCGTTAAATATCCAAACTCCTTCCGAGCACAACTGGAACCTGATCTGCCAAGTCATCCGCGTTGAAATTGGTACCTACCTTTTTATATAGACCGTCCGCCGCGGCTTTGGTTACATAAATAGCAGAAGCTGCAGCCAAGAAAGGGTCGTTTTTCGCAAGTAAACCAACGGCGCTTCCCGCAAGTGTATCTCCACTTCCCCCAGTTGTAAGCCCCGGATTTCCATTTTTTATCTCAACACACCTTTCGGAAGAACAGACCTTAGCCTCTGCTCCTTTGGTAACAACAATACAATCGTATTTCTTGGCAACCTCAAAAGCCTGTATATCTCCAAAAAGAAAATTGAACTCTTTATTATTGGGAGTAACAATCGCTCCCTTTGGAATCCAATCTGCATCCATTACCTGTAGGGCTCCAGCATCAATCACCCAACGTTTATCGGGAAACTTACCCAATAGTCTCTGGGTTATCTCACGGCTTACCTTGGCGGTGTTATCGAAACCGCTTTCCCGCCTTTCCTGGGGAACCTTCTCGCTTCTAAAGCGCATAAAGCCTGGGCCAATTAAGACGGCATCGGACTTAGCGACGTAATCCTCCACCTCATCCCATGGAACCCAGATAAAAGAAAGAAGTTTAGACTTTAACCTTTCCGCTATCGTTCCGACACTTTTTTCTGGAGTTGCAAAAAACACCATATCCACAAGTCTGGAGGCTACCTTGAGGGACAAAAGTGGGGCTCCGTGAAAAAGTTCCGAGCCTCCGATAATTGTCACCTGCCCATTATCCTCTCCCCCAGAATCGTGGGCCGGCTTATATAACTTTTTGAGTTCGCTGGGGTCGAAAATTTCAGTCATATTTACTACCCTTTTACTATATACTAATAAACTAGATGATACAGCTATTCCGACACCTAACCGGTGAGGCAAGAAACCTACAAAAAGAAGCATTTAAGCAGTTACTCACTCTATCTACAAGCGCATTTGGTTTGGTTGCGGCACTTGCCTGGAACGAGTTTATTACCGAGTTTGTGGAAACTTACATTAGACCAATAGTCGGTACATCCTCGAAGCTAGTCTCGTCTCTAATTTATGCTGTTCTAATTACCATCTTCGCGGTTCTAGTTACTTTTAACCTTACAAAAATAGTTCGCAAGCGCTAATTTACTCTTCTGTTGGGGGTTTTTGAGTGACATTTGCTTTACCAACTTTATCCATAAAGTCCTTCTGAATTCCTACCTGCCTGCCAGTTTCAGGATCGACGGGAGGAAGCTCTTCGTGTGTTGGTAGTGGACCACTTGCCACATCACTATGTCCAATAATTCGTGAGGGTTTCCAGGGGTCTCTAATAGGTACCCTTCGTCTAACAACTTCTGGTTCCCGAATCCCTTCAGGTTCTCCAGTATCCTTTTCTTCTGCCATGAATTACAGTTTACCCCGCGAGCCTAATTTTTTCCACCTTTTTAAGCCCTTCTATAAAGTGGGGGTCGGCTGTAGTAATTACTGTTTGTTGATTTTGGGCTACCTTAATCACAATCTCTCGGTGTTTATGGTCAAGTTCTGAGAATATATCATCAAGAAGTAGCGTTGGCCTCTCGCCAGTTTTTGCTTCGACAAACGCAAGTTCAGCCAATTTTAACCACAAAACCCCCATTCTTTGCTCCCCACGCGATCCATATGTCGCCAAGTTTCGGTTCTCGGCCTTCGCTACTCGGATCTGAAAGATGATATCGTCCCGGTGTGGACCTACTAAAGTAGTCGCAGCCGCTACTTCTTCTTCTGCATATTGTTCAAGTCTAGCTTCTGATATCGCGCTCTTGTCGTACTCAAGGCTAAAACTTTGATCATCAAATTCAGAAGTTGCATTTATAAATCCAATGAACTCCTCCCTCGCATGTGCAATATAGTCGCCATTTTTTACAAGTAACCTGTCCCAAAAAAGAAGTTGCGAGCGCGAAAGTCCCTCTTCCCGAATTCGAAGTAGAAGTTTATTCCTCTGCCTCAGGCCTTTTTCGTAAGACAAACTTGCCCTGCGATATTCCCTATCCACTTGAGATAAAACTGTGTCTAAAAACTTTCTTCTTAAACTCGGAGATTCTGTAACCAAATCCAAGTCCCAGGGACCAAAAAGAGCCACTCTAAAATTACCTGCAAAGTCGAGGAGTCGCTTGGCAACCCCATTAAGCATAAGTCTTTTTCTTGCCACCTTTTCTGGGGCAGATTTACCTATGTCAATAAGTCCCCTGGTCAAAATAACTTCGAGGTCGTTGATCTCCCCATCTGACTTCGTTCTTCCTTTAATTCGGGAAATGTCAGTGTCATAGTTCACCATCTCCTCCTCAAGATGCGCCCTAAAACTTTTACCGGTTGAGAGTAAGAAAATACTTTCCAAAATGTTTGTTTTACCAGAGGCATTCGGGCCGATAATCACGCTTACCCCATCCGAAAACTCTAGGAGTTTGGTTTTAAAATTTCTAAAAGCATTTAGACGAAGTTTAGAAACCATTTTTTTTAAAAACAGGGTTAAAAGCCTCTATAAGGTAGGGTGCAAGGGGTCGCCTTACCTGGAATTTAGTTTTAACTTCGAATCCCAAATCCCGAAAATATTGCAAAGACGCCTTGGGGTCGTTTTTAAGAAAATGATGCGCTTCCATAAAAAGATATTTTACCCTTTTTCTAAAAATCTCCCTGTTTTCTTCCGTAAGTACAAATTTCTCTGAGCCTTCTATATCCATCTTGAAATAATCAATTTTGTTTATTTGATATAGGTCAACTAGGCTCTTCAAGGAAAAGGTCCTAACCTTTACTCCCGTATCTGTTTCACTTAATTTGTCGACGCTTTTAACAACCGCAGATGCCTTAATCCAAATTTGCGTATCTTTAGAATAAATTGCAGCCCTTACGGGAACCACAACCCTTTTTAAGTTGTTTAAAGTAATATTCTTAAGCAGGCTTTCGTAATTACTTTTCTCCATTTCAACCGAGATTATCTTCTCGGGTCTAAGTTTGCGAGCAGCCCAAATACTAAAGCAGCCTATGTTAGCCCCCAAGTCTAAAATAGTGTCGAAGTGGCTTCCAACACCCTTAATAGAAGGTAAATATTCTTCATTGACAATTATTTCTCCTATGCAATAAATGTCGCTGGTCCTGGGCCTTACAACGATCTTATATCCTTCGAGAGTTATAACATAAATTTCTTTGCCCAAAAAAAATTTTTTAAAGTCAGCAACATACCGAAGAGCCGAAAATGAGTTAATCATTATTGTTTCTGGCAAACTGCACAGACGATGTATCCGGCCCAACAATAACCGTTGTTTTGGGAGAGAATTCGAGAAGTAAACTCTTAAAATTCCTGAAACTGCTTAGGCGAAGCTTAGAAATTTTCATAATGAAAAATTAATAATCATAATTAGACCCGCCCATCGGATATTCTTTACTGTGTTTGATTTTTAGTTTTATCAATTTCTTCAAGTTTAATCTTACGTAATTCCTCAAAGTTTTCATCTTACCTACTTTCTTATACCTTCTAAAGGAATAAATATAATAGGGATCCCGAAAGACACTGAATTTAAACCCTTTTTTGAAAGCCTCTCTTATAAAATCCCCATCTTCGGCAAACATAGTTTTTACGTCAAAACCTCCAATCTTTCCAAACGACTTGCTTTTGATACCGATTAGGGCACCCAACGCGGCTGGATAATCTATTAGCTTAAGCGTTTCTAGGCTCAAATTAAGAAAAACTTCTATTGCTTTATCCTCCGAACCTTTCTCTTCGGTCTTGCACCAACAAGTAAAAACGTCAGGGTTATCCTTAATCGTTCTATATCTAACTCCTGTTAAGAAAAACCGTGGAATTCTGTTATCGGCGTCCATAAAAATAATCCATTTCCCTTTGGCTTTTTTTGCCCCCATATTCCTTTGAAGAGAAACGTTTGCTCTTGAACTTTGTAAAATTATTAAGGAGGGCAATTTTTTTTGAAACTCTCTGGCCTTCAAAAGGGTTTTATCTTTAGACTTAGCGTCGACGACAATAACCTCGAAGCCTCGATAATCCTGCTTGGAAAGATCTGTTAGAAGCTTTGGTAAAAATCCCTCCTCGTTTAAGGTCGGGATGACTATTGAAAATGGTCTTCTTGGATCTTTGTCTGGCATTTTATTTCTGGCAGAAAGGACAGAAATAGGTTCCGCGACCGCCAAGAAAATACTTTTTAAATATCCCTTTGTAACACCTCTCACAAGGCTCACCTTCTCTCCCATAGGCCAGGGTATGATCTTGGTAACTTCCTTCTTTGCCGTCAGGGGTAACAAAAGCTAACTCGCTTGAGCCACCATATTTTATCCCTTCTTTTAAAACTTTATGTATTGCTTCATATAGGGTTTTTATTTCCTCACCCCCTAATTTCTTACTTTCCGCCCTCGGATTTATTTTCGCTAACCAAAGTGCGTCGTTTGCATAGATATTGCCTACTCCACCAAGTTTCTCCTGGTCCATTAATACTATTTTTATGGGCCGGCTACTCTTTGAAAGAATTTGTCTAAAAAGATCTAAAGTTAGTTTGCCGAATGGCTCTGGACCTAGTTTTTTAATAAAAGGAATTTCGGAAACATCTTTGGTTTTGACAACTTTAATCCAGCCGAAGCGCCTGACGTCGTTATAATACAGGTAACCCCCTTTATCGAGCTTAAAAGTCACGTGGGTATGCTTCCCGGGGACCCCTCCGATAACTTTACCAGAGAGAGTGGGTACGTTTTTAAGATTTGAGCCTCTATAAATAAATTGCCCGGTGAGCTTGATGTGAACAACTACGGAATATCCGTTATCTAGTTCAATTGCCAAAACCTTCCCGAATCTTCTTATTCCCTTTACTTTCCCGCCCACTAAATTCTTTCCTTCTCCTTCAAAATTTTTATAATGGGATTCAACCCCAGTTATTTTGTGGCCAATGAGGTACTTTTCTAACTTTCCTCTAATTGTTTCTACTTCAGGTAGTTCAGGCATGGCGTTTTACGAATTCTATCATCTCCTTTTTAAATCGCTCGTTCGAAAACTTTTTTGCATTTTCTCGTAATTTCTCCTTATCCCATTTTGTACTCTCCAACCTTCTTGATGCACCCTCCATCGTTTTTTCTTCTGTACTATCTATCAAAATCCCCGTTACCCCATCAACCACCGATTCTCTAAACCCTCCCCCATTGAACGCTATGACTGGAGTGCCAGCGGCCTGTGCTTCAACAACACTCATTCCAAAGTCTTCATCGCGAGCTAAAGCTATAAAACCCTTTGCTCTTCCATAAAGAGCATAGAGCTTCTCATCTGTAACCCTTCCTAGAAGCTCGACATACCCACCGCTTTGTCTTTCGAGGAGCTTTTTAACGTCGGCAAAACCGTGGGTTTCACCGACTATTTTAAGTTTGAAAGTTAATTTTTTGGCAAGTTTCGCAGTCTCCTCGAGTCCTTTTGCCCCGACTAATCTTGAAACAACCAAATAATAATCACCTTTTTTAAGATCGTGCGTTGCATTAATGATTTTTTCTACCTCAACAGGAGGGTAAATTACGGCTGAGTCTCTTCTATAGAATTTTTCAATTCTCGCCTTAACATTTTTGGAGTTGGCTATAAAGAAGTTTACTTTTTGGGCTGTCTGGTAATCGTACATCCGTATAAAATGACCGACGAGCGCTGCATATATCTTGACCGGCCAATACTTGGTAAATTTGACGCTTGTTTCATATCCATAAAGCCATCTGGGAGGAGTATGACAATAGCAAATCACTTTTGTTTTGGGGCTTACTTTAAACCCTCTGGTTACGTACCAACTCGCTGAGGTTATTACCAAATCGTACTTTGCGAGATCAAAGCTCTTCCAGATTAGGGGAATTAAAAATCTTAAGGGGCTATAAAAATTGTCTATTCTAAGAAGGGGGGCAAGAAAACTCTCAACTATTTTTTTGCCTTTAAATTCTTTGTCCGCGGTTGATCCTTGAACTTTGAAAGCAGTATAGATTGGAGCATTTGGGAAAAGTTCCGTTAGGGTTTTTAAAACTCTCTCTGCTCCACCATATTCACGTATGTAGTCGTGGACAAGTGCAACTTTTGGCTCGGACATGAGCCAATTATAGCCTATGCCCT
>CAYNFU010000008.1:0-28600 GCA_964396785.1 uncultured Gammaproteobacteria bacterium
GTCCTATTCCAACAATAGGGCCAGTCGCAACAAATGTTACCCCCAAGGCAGCTGGTAAAAAGATTCCAAAACCCCTCAGGCCTACAATGTGCCTCGCTGCCGCGATAAAAGAGGCAACCAAAGGAAGAAGCAGAAGTAGAACTATGGTGTTGGCGGGAACGTGTGCATCTACCGCAGCCCGAATTGCGTATTTTATAGGATTTCCTGGCCAGACTGATCCTAATTTCTGTTCATTTAAAAGTCTTTCTAAGGGTCCCAAAGTCTCTTCTGTTTCCTTAGTTAAGTCGGCTCGAGGCGTCAGGGTGGGAGTAGCTGTGGGGGTTGGAGTGACTGTTAAAGTTGGTGAAACCTTAACGACTTGAGCCAATGAAACTCCCCCAGCAAAAAAAATTGTAGAAAAAGCCACTAAAAACCCTAGTATCATCTTTCGCATGGGAAATAAAAGTGTAGTACGAATTATACCCCTTGAGCCTATCAAATTGCTACTTTATCCTAAGTATCGAGAAAAAAAGCAAACCGCTTTATAAATTTGTGATGAATTTTAATTCTGTTCTTAAAGAAGTAATCTGAATCTTTTGCTTCTTTCTGTAGTACAATCGTTTTGGGCCAATTTAAAGTGCCCATTTCTTATGCTCAAAATTCTGAAAACTTTTTATGGGTTTATGTTGACCAAAAAGCTGGCTTTTGCCGGATTTATTTTATTGGTCATTATCGCTACTGCCCTATCTAATCTTTCTCCCTATTTTTACAAAATCTTTGTAGAGACAATTCCTACACTCAATTATGAGAAACTTCTTTCAATACTTCTTGTCTTTATGCTCGTAAGAATCGCTTCCTGGTTATTGGGAATGTTCTCCTATATCGCGGGTGACTATGTCCTAATTGACGCTTCGATTGATGCAAGAATCGCAATTTTTAAGTACGTACAGGATCTTGACTTTGCCTTCCATTCAGAAAAAAGCACGGGTTCTTTAATCAGTGCATTTAAAAGGGGCGACGGCGCTTTATGGAATTTATTTCATGCAATACATCATAGAATGACGGAAGTCGCTGTGTCGCTTGTCGTCATGATTTATTTCTTCTCAACCCTTGACGCAAGAATTGTTCTCGTTATTGTTATTTCATTTTTGCTCACACTAGTTGCCATAAAATTCCTAATAGGTCTCAATGTAAAAAGAAGGGCCCTGTTTAACAAGAAAGAGGATGAAATCTCGGGGATAATTGTCGATAACTTAATTAACTTTGAGACCGTAAAGCTTTTTTCAAAAGAGAACTGGGAAAGAAATAGACTGAAATCTTCATTCGCTAGCTGGAGAAAAGCCGGCTGGGACTATTTCAATAGCTATAGACTCATTGACGTAACCATTGGAATAATTACAAATCTAACTTTCTTTTTAATTATTCTTATGAGTTTGAGATTTACGGTGGATTTTAAATTCACGATAGGAGATTTTGTACTTGTATCAGGGTTTATAGGAATTTTCTTCCCCCGTCTATGGGACTTGGTCTGGAGTTTTAGAGACATCGCCAAAAGCTACGCCGATATTTCCAAATATTTTGGTATTCTCGATAACGACATACAAGTCAAAGACCCTAAAGTCCCCATAAAAAGAAGATCGGTTCACGGCGAAATTGAATATAAAAAAGTCCACTTTTCCTACAAAGGAAGAAGCAAAAACGCAGTCAACGGCCTCACTCTAAAAATAAGGCAGGGTCAATCGATAGCACTGGTTGGAAGGAGCGGATCAGGGAAGACAACTTTGGTTAAACTCCTTATGAGATTCTACGACCTGGACGGCGGAAAAATTACGATAGACGGGGTGAACATTTCCGCCTTCACTAAAAGGGACTTGAGGAGCTTTATTGGAGTAGTTCCACAGGAGCCAATTCTTTTTAATAATACAATTTCATTTAACATTGGCTATGGAAAAGGCAGAGCAACTCTTTCCGAAATAAAGGCTGCCGCGACTCTTGCTAACATAGATACATTCATCGAGAGCCTTCCCAAAAAATATCAAACCTTTGTGGGCGAGAGAGGAATTAAACTTTCCGGTGGGCAAAAGCAAAGGCTGGCAATTGCCAGAATGATTCTTTCAAATCCCGATATAATTATCTTTGACGAGGCCACGAGCCAACTAGACTCAGAGAGCGAAAAATTAATTCAAGAGGCTTTTTGGAAAGCTTCAAAAGGCAAAAGCACAATCATAATCGCCCACAGACTCTCAACTGTTATGAGGGCAGACAAAATTGTGGTCATGGAAAAGGGTAAAATAAAAGAAATTGGCTCACACGGAGAGCTTCTTTCAAAGAAAGAAAGTCTCTACAGACACTTCTGGAATTTGCAAATTAAATTAGATTAACCTTGCTATAGGTGAGTTGTGTCGTTCCAAGTTGTAAGAATCCAGGTCTTTTTTTTGTTATATTCGCACACCGTTACTCCCGTATTTTCGGAGTGCAGATGGTATTTGAAATCCCAATAAATTTGCGGTTTAAGGGTCCCCCCAAAAATCATTTTCGCTAAAATCATTTTTATAATTCCCGCGTGTGACACACACAAAATATTTTGTTTTTTACTCATCTTAACAAGTCTCTGTAAAACTTTCTCTGCTCTTTGTCTTAACTCATTAAAAGTTTCCTCGTCCGAATATTTCCAATTTCCCTTATGAAAATTTTTCTTAATAAGCGTTCTAATTACCCTGACTTCCGAGTCGTCGAGAGATCTCCCAACTATCTCTTTTGGACTTCTTGCCTCCTTAAGGTCCTCCCAAATCTCGACAGATTTTCCAATTTTCTTGGCAATTATCTCTCCAGTTTCTTGCGCCCTTTCTAAAGGACTTGAAAAAATTGAGTCAACCTGTAAATTGGAAAGCCTTCTAGATAAAATTTCGGCTTGCCTTTTACCAAGTATAGAAAGCGTGTCGTCGTCGCTTTGAAAGACCCCTTTCGAGGCCGCCTCCGATTCTCCGTGTCTGACAAAATAAACAATCATTGGGGAAAGTATAGCAAAAATACGTGGTAGAATTACCAGGATGAAAGATAGGACGAAACCACTTGAGCAAATTTCCACTTGTAGAGCGATTATTATCTGGAAAGACAAAATTCTTCTCCACCATAGGGACAATAAACCAGAAATTCCCTATCCAGACTGCTGGACTTTTCCTGGAGGAGGTATTGAACAAGACGAAACTCCAGCCGAAGGAATAGTGAGAGAACTTATAGAAGAAGCCTACTATTCCCCCAAGAGCCTGCAATATATAGGCTACCGACTCAATGAGAATAGAACACTAACATATGTTTTCTTCGCTTTTATCGGTAGCAAAGAAGCAAAACTTTTCAAAAGGGGTATAGAGGGGCAAGGGATTGGGTTTTTTACTTTGAATGAAATTGGTAGACTCAATTTTCCAGCTCTAAGTGACAGACTTTTGAAGAAATACAGAAAAGTTATAGAAGAGTCAATTAAGACTGGTAAACTCCCCTCCTCTCAATCTCTAGGTTTGACAGTGTGATACCTTGACTGTTACGGGCCACTTGCTTCCACTTCATCCTGCTTAATCATGTTTCATTTTGTGAATCTTTGCCCAATTTTTCTTATCCAGCCAGCACTTTTTGCAGTATAGAGCTCTCCAACCCACACGGATCGGGTCTTTAACCTCGTTTTTGCATATATCGCATATATATTTAATCGCCATGGGTAAGGAAATACTAGAGGTGCATACTTAGAAGTCAACTATAAAACTCTAGATCACTTATATGCCCCTTGTCTATGAAGAATCGAAACGATAGATACTTCCTCTTCCCCCACAATATAAATAATTCTATAAGGCCAAGCCCGGGCCACACGCAATCCGGTTAGCTGGCCTTTAAGTAGTTTTCCAAAAGAGGGGTGGCTAGATAAATCGCGAATCTTTTTGGTTATTTTCCTTTTTTCGTTTGGGGGCAGTTTTGATAACTGCTTTTGTGCTTCCTTAGAAAAGATTACTCTCACAGTCCATACTTCTTCTTTATTTCCTCAAAGCTTACAGTCCTTCCTGCTTTTATATCCTTTAGTCCCTTTCTGATAGAAGTTAAAGCCCCAGGGATTGAAATAATTTCTGCGGTTTCTTCTAAAGATTCCGCCTCCTCAACACTTAATATTACAGCCTTGGGTTTATTGTTGACTGTTATTAAAAATTTTTCTAAACCCTCGCTAACCTTATTCACAAGGGCGGGCAGTTTATTTCTCGCATCCGAGATACTGATAATATTGGTCATAGCCTAAATGTACAACATGTTGTACATTGTGTCAAGCTGGATTTACGGGGCTACTTCTTTTCAGGGGATGCGACTATTGATGTTCAAGCTTAATGCTTGCAAGCAGAAGTTCCTCAGCAAGCGCTAAGCGCTTGTGTTTATTGTTAAACGCTTTCTCGGGATTATTAAAAGTAGTTACTTTAAGATAATCATTTTCCCAAAATTTCCTTATTAAGTGAATTTTTGTTCTATCCCCTACTGCCAACCAATAGGCGATTCGCTTAAGATCCGAGGCGACATTTAATCGATCAATTCTTGTCATTTCAGAAATTTCTCGACAAGACTCAAAAATTTCTTTCTGGTTACCGGGTCTAATATTTCCATACTATCATTCATCTTTCTTGGCCTAATATTTATTACCGCCTGGGAGTCAATTCTTCCAGATTTTATATCGTATCCCCCTCCCCAAATATTTTCTTGTTTTGATCCTTTTTCAATTAAAAACTTTTTCCCGTCTGCGTGAAGCTTTCCACCCAGCGTACACACGCCTTTGAGGATATCAATAGTAATTTTTATGTAAATCCCAAACTCCTCTCTAGCACTTTTTATCTCTTCTTTAGTAGCGGGTTTGTCTAGATAAACAATCATACTGAGAGAAATAATATCACAGAATATAGAATGCAGGATAAAGAAATAGATTAATTAGATATTAGAAATTGTTCTTACGGGGCCACTTCCTTCCAGCGTGTGCGCTTGAGTTGAAGGGAGGGTGGTATGTTAAAAAGCAAATCCGGTGCGTATTCAAAGAGCTCCGCGGGTGTGGTTGAATTGTCAGTCAGGTCCTTATTGGGATCAACCATCCCATATGCCGCAACCATTCCCCTAATTTGGATTGGGTCATCGGTTTCAGGACCAGCTGATGAGGTCGTAAAGTTGCCATTGGTCACAAATACTCCCTCGAGGTCAAATCCTCCTCCGGGATTCTCTACTCCGGGATTAACCGTAATATTGCCGGAAGCAATTGCCATAAAGAAGCCAGTGCCCGGATTTATCTTTATATTGCCGTCGATTGTCAGATTTCCATTTACAAATAAGATTACTTTAGTGCTTGCCAGTGTCGGCTCCCCCCTTAAGGTTAGGTCTCCCGTCCTAAAGAACCAGAAATATCCGTCTGGAGACGGAAATTGGGAATCGGCCTGGTTTTTGAGATAGTTGGGATTTATTGTGTCGGCAACGGAAATCACATTTCTGTCAGCGTCTCCCGGAACCAACCTTTCAAAGAATGCGTAATTATAATCTGTTTGGGCGTTGTAGCTTGCTTGGGCGAGCCAGCCTGTGGAAGAAACTGTACCAGGTGGGATTCCAGAACTCACGTCAAAAACCCCTCCTGCATAACTTGGTATCCCGGGGTATCCCCCCAATGGAGTAACAATGAATGCAGGGTCACAAACAGGAAGAGAACAGCTTGCAGGAATCGGTGAAATTATATCGGCATTCACGATTACGTCTCCATTTTTCACCTGCCACCAGGAACTTGCATTTGAAACATTGATATCTGCAGGGACAGGATCAACTAAAGTCCCATATCCACAAGCGGCTACACCTCCCATATAAGCTGTTGCTCTTAGTTCTGTGAAACCTGGGCTAACTCCCGTTACTGTGGCCCTGTAGGGAAAGGTTAAATCGTTATGTGGAGGCACAGGTGGGTCATCAATTGACGCAATTGCAGGATTTACGATTGAAAACTCCACTCTGTCTACGGGGCTTCCTGGAGGGCTGGTATTGACTGTAGCCGTAACATTTGCACTAACTCCTACTTGTATATCAATGGGGTCTGGGGTAAATGTTATATTAAGACATGAAGGCGAAGGTGTAGGCGTCGGGGCGCTTGTAGGCCCCGGATCTGAAGTAGGTGTGGGTTCCCAACTAATCCAGCAGTCAAAGCGGGCTTCAGCACAACCATTACAAGTTACTCCACTCCGACATGAATTTATATATCCTAAACGACATTGGCCTGCTTCGAACGGAGAATCACAATGGAGATTGGGAACACCTGGAGAGCAAAGTTCATAAAATGGTGACGTATTACAAGGCGTAGAACTACCACACCATGCTTCGTCTGTTTTACAATCGCCATTAGTAGGACTGCAATCTTTAAAATCATAATACTGTACATACCGCCAACAATAGGGAGGAAATTCTCTACCGGGGGGATTAACAGTTTGGCAATTGAATACATCGAGAGCAAGTTGTTCACCACAAACCGATTGTGCGTTTACTGGTTTGGGAAAGGTAATTGCGAATAATATTAGAGAGCTTATTGCAAGAAATGCTTTTAAAGTTTTAAGCATATTATTGTTTCACGGTTTGGAAAAGTACAACAACATTAGTCAAGTCGATAATACCATTTTCGCCGTTTATCCCAAAACCTTCCGATTTCCCATCAGTAAAGAAGTTTTTTAGTCTGGTCATATCGTCAGGATCACCTCTTAGGTCCCAAACCGTCTTACAGTCAGGAGTTAATTCTCCTACTATTGAAGATTCGGAAAATGGTCTTTCGACGCCGGCAAAGAGTAGTCTATATTCAGTGTCTATTTCCAAATTAGCCAGGTTTTCACCAACCGTTCCTGAGTCTATAATACAAACCGCAGTGAAATTTCTAAAACGATAATCCTTATCTTTAAGCCTAAATCCCCAAACCTGTTCCGTAATTTTTGTTCCTGGAACCACAGAGAGACTTACCAGAGTCATTGGATTTGTAGGGGTAAATACATACTCGGGAATACCGCCTAGATTGAATCCAGTTCTAAACATGCCTGGTTCTGCATTTTCCCCTGTTGCTTCTAAGTTATCTCCATTATTTGATGTATCGGAAGACGGACCGGAAGATTGATTTGAAGCCATTCTACTTACATAAAACCCAACAACCAAAGCTCCAATTACCCCAAGAACGATGAAAATTTGCAGGAACCGGTATTTGCTTGACACCAAATAAATTGCAACAGAAAACGTAGTGAATGTCAACAGGGCTTACCAGGGCATAATTAAGAAAGGGACTATGATATTCGATAAATCTACAACTTCTCCTTCGTCATCGATATTTAGTCCTTCCGAATTTCCAGTAGTAAAGAAATTTTTCAACCTTGTTATATCGTCAGGATCACCCCTTAAATTCCCCCACACTAACTTGCAGTCTTGAGATAATTCATCCATCAACTGTGACTGAGAAAAAGGCTTTTCAAATCCGAGATAAAGTAACCTATATTGTGTTCCAATTTCTAGATTAGACATATCTTTGCCGACAACATCCGAATCAATATTGCAAACTAAAGTACGATTTTTAAAACGAAAATCAGTACCGTTCGTGCTAAATCCCCATTTTTGTTCTGTTATTTCTGTTCCTGGGACTGTGGAAATACTAATTAGAGTCATTGGATACGTAGGTGCAAAAACATATCCGGGAATGTCACCCAAGCTCCCTCCTGTTCTAACCTCGGGCAAATGACCCCTGGATTTGTAAGAGTCAATTTCTGCAAGAGGTCCAGTGTACGCTGGTATTTCTGTAGGAGTGGGGAGAGATGTAGGATTGGGAGCTGGAGTAGGCAGTCTTGGGATTCTCAATATTCCTTCTCTTCCGACTCTGGCCCGTATCTCGTTATAAGCATAATGAGTTCCCAATAGGGGGATCCAATTGGTTCCGTCTTCTGTAATTTCTATCTCACCTGTTTCTATGTTTTTTCTTAAATATGGATCTTGTATATCAAAGAAGGGCGTATTTGAGTCAAATGTTGCTGATGCAAATGTTATGATGTTTTTTTCTTGGGGATAAGTTTCTGATTGGACAAGGAGGCTAACTTTTCCAATGTAGTTTCCATCTTCTACTCTTCCAACAAATGGTGCTCCATACTCTTCGCCTGAATCTTTTGTTGGGGAAGATGATTCAAAAAGTGCGAATCTGTTTTGGCCAGAAGTGTCAGTAAGAATGTCACCTATGAGTTTCGCATCATGGAAACCAAGTCCTTCGAATTGTGCATCTATTGCATCTTGTGCGTAACTTTCTAACTCGTGCACAAACTCGGGGCTAGGAGTTAGAGCAAAATCTTCCGTAGCTCTAGGATCTCCAGGCGCTGATCCAGAATCAACGGGGGTAGATTCGAAATTTTCAAAAATAGGAGTACAAGCGCTAGCAAATAAAGCAAAAGCTGGTGCGCTAACACTAATCAAAGCTTTTCTTCCTCCCGCTTTGGCCAAAACCCTGCTGGCAGTTTTTAGGATCCTCGCCTCTAATTTCTCTCTAGTCTTTAACCCATCCTCATCTCTAAATCCCGTATCTCCAGTTAAATCTACGCCTTCTGTCGAAATGTTACCTGGTTTTCTTTCTGTCATTGTCGATATTATATCATACTATAGTAAAAGATTAGCTTCGAAACTGAAATTCGCTAAAATAAGGTTGATAAGTTGGTCATTAAGCCTTAATATTTATTAGAAAGTTATGGATACTCCTGCCCAAAATGACCCTAGTGCACCCGCTCCCGTCATAACTTCAAATACTGCGGCTGAAGACAAAGGTAAGTCGTTAAAGAAAGTCGCCATAATCTTGGGCGGATTTATTGTCTTAATTATCCTGTTCGAACTTGCATATTTAGGATATACCAGGTTTTTAGCCCCCCAAAAAACTTCTACACCCACCCAAGAGGCTGAAATTCCTTCTAATGGTCCCAAGAAAATCAATATAGACAAGGTAACTTTATATTCCGACATCCTTTATGGCCTCAAAGACAAAAGTTCATTCTTTTTAAGCGCAAATACGAATCTGGTTATAGGGGGGAAAGTGCGTGAATCTGACCTTAAAGAAGAGGTTATAGACGAGAAGCGCTACGTTTATAAGCTGGTTCTGGAAAACGACGAAGACCAAACGCTAGTCTATCGATTCACCGAAGGGGACCTTAATAATATGAAAGTTTATTTAACTGACGCCGAGGTAAAGACCGAAATTAAACCTGAGGACGTCAAAGTCGGTTATTATGCTATTGTAAGAACCTATGTTGATCTGCTTGACAGTTCTTTGTACGATACTGTGACATTGGATGTATCCCCAAGGTAAATTTAAATGTCGAAGAAAGAAAAAATACATATTCCAAGCCTTCTATGCAGTAATTTCAACAATCATTACAACCTCCCTGCTTACAAAAACGGCTATTTCCAAAAGATATTTTTCATTTGGATCTATCTTGTGCCAAACCCAGGCTTATAAACCACAACCATAACATTATAGGTGAAAGGTACGTTCTGTCAAAGAAAAAGTTTGTGAAAAGGGCAAGAAAAACTGCACCCGACAGTAATGAATTTGGATGGATAAGTACGTCTTTAATTACTTTATAAAGCCAATAAACAAAAACCAACCCCAGTATGCCCAAACCAGATAATACTTCGAGGACAATATTGTGAACATAGGTGGAAAATGGCCTCAAAAGTGCTGAGGAGTTGGAAAACATACTTGATACTTCAGAAAAGTTTCCTACACCAACCCCTAGTGGATAATAATAAAGACCCAAAACGGCTTGTAGGAAGTATATTCTATTAGCGAAAGTCGGCTTAAGAAGACTTGCCGAGATAAATAGTATGGCAAGTACTCCCAGAGAGGAAAGCAGAACCTTTTTATATTTCTCCCAAATGTTTAACTTCCATAAAATAAAAATTATTGCCACCATTAGAGAGACATATGCACTCCTTGATAAAGATGCTGCTAAAAGGATAAGTCCAAAACCAAGAAGAAAATAATCGGTGAATTTCTTTTTCTCTCCTTTAAGAAATTTATAAATTGGAACTAACAATATTAAAACCCAAAGGTCACCAATGTGATTATGTGTGCGCTCATAAGAGGTGAAAGAAAAAATTCCCCAGACCGGAGGGGTCAAGCTGAATAAAGCATAAATTAAATAAAAAACTCCAAAGACTAATCCCAAAAAAATTAAGATTTTCTCAAATTTCCCATCCCAATTCTTCCCCATGTTATTTGCAAATACCCAGAAGCCTCCCCCCGAGGCAAAAAGTAAAAGAAATTTTAAACTCTCATATTTATCAACACTTATAATTAAATCAGTAAGAAGAAGTATTAGGAATAAAAGATATAATTTAAATCCGTAAGGGAACTTAATTTTACTTTTTCTATTATTTATTAAGAGTAAGGCAATAGAACCGAGAAGGCCGCCTGCTGTAATAAAATACCAGTTCCCAAAACCACCTGCAAAAAGTAAAATGCCCAATAATATACGTGTCATCATGAATATATTTGTAGATGTTCTTTCTTTGAACTATAACTAACTTTTTATAAACTTTTCCCAATCGAACACCATTTGCATTATATAATAGGAAAACCTAATGTTAAAAAAACTAAGTTACATAGCAATTTTTATATTGATTTTGTTGCTTTCAGAATTTATTTTTATTTTCAATAGTCAAAAAATGAAAATCATTTCGACTTATGCAATTTTCCAAGCCCAAAAAGAAGTCAATATACAAAACGTCCAAAAAGCAGTTAATTTTTTTACCTGGGCAGCTGAAATAAACATCAAATCCCTGGCCAAGAGTTACCCCGGGCTCATTCCCGAAAACTACGCAATTAAAGTTACAATTCCCCAAACTAACCTAGAACTTAAGGACAATCTTACTTCCTACATCAATAATATAAATCTCTCAGCAATTTTTAATAGCGAAGAAGGGTATCTGGCAAGGGTTTTTTATAATTTGGCGACAATTTCAGCAAAGAATAAAGAGGATAATCTTGCCCAACCTTTTTTCCAAACAGCTGTCTACCTTAACCCGGAACTATCCCATTTCCACGTCGCCTTAGCAAATTATTATCTACTCAAAGGGAATAAAGAAAAGGCTATTGAAGCAATTGATTATTGTTTCAAATTCAAGAATCCTCAAGAACACTGTATAGATTATCAAAATTTTAGCTTAGCCCAAAATGCTCCTGAAGAAATAGGTTTTTTGGACAAGGAGCTTGATAAATATTATGAGTCTAGATAGCTCTATCCGCCAAAACTTCTTCGATTCTTGCAACAAAATCCCTCCAGCTGTACTTCTTTGAGTTATTGTGTGCATATCTACCCAATTTTCGAGCAAGTTCCTTGTGTCTCGCAAGCATTGTCAGTTTTTTTGCAATCTCGTCCTCGTCTTCGGGTACAAGATAGCCGGTTTTTCCATTTATCTGGCTTTCTTTTGGACCACCTCTGGCAATTGCAACGGCTGGTTTTCCCCATGCATTCCCCTCAAGTAGGGTAAGCCCAAAATCTTCATTAAAAGAAGTGACCAAAACCGCCCGACAGCTGGCATACAAGGTTCTTAAATTCTTATCACTGGGAGAAACAACAAATTCAATATCTCTCCTTTCACCCACCATTTCTTTTAACTCCTCTAAGTAAATCCTACTTTTCCTGTCGACTTGTCCTGCAATTACTAATTTAAAATCTCTAAAATGCTTAGAAGTATTTTTAAATTTAATAAATGCACAGATTCCAAGTTTAATGTTTTTTGCCCACATAACCCTTCCCGGTATAAGGAAGAAAGGTTTATAGACCCACGTTGGTTTGTAGTGTTCCCAATCAACTGCAGGGTATAAGACCTCGATCTTACCCTGTTTTGGGCTTATGAGCCCACCTTCCTTGGCCCGCTTTAGCGTTTCTTTGCTATTAAAAAAAACGTAAGAGTATTTTCTCCAAAGAATTTGGTCAATCTTTTTAAAAATATAAGAAAAAAATAAAAATTTGAAACGCTCAAACCCCGATCGTGTGGATAAGGCACGTTTTCGGTAATGAGAATCAAAAACCGGCCTCAAGGGGGTATGACAAAAACAAAAAGCACGAATATTCGCATTTCGTATCAAAAATAAGTCTCCCAAACCATCGCTATGAACAAGGAGTGCGTCGAAATCCGAAAGGTCAACTTTTTGGGCGGCGATAATCCATGCGGCTTTCGCGACAGATAAAATATCTCTTTCTACGGGTATTCTTGATAATTCTTTTACCTTTAACTTAGTAAACGCTGGGTATGTATTCCTTCTGTCAAAATGGTTTGTGAAAATCGTATAATCGTGTTTTCCTCTTTTAACTATCTCTAAAATCACCCGCTCTACCCCGCTCGTTAAATAAACCCAAGGATAATAAATTGCCACTTTCATAGTGGCCCCTTTTGGGAATAGTGTTCTGTTGCCCGTTCGTAGATTTGCGTAAGATTTTTGTAATGGACACTTGGACTAAAGCGGTTCATTACGAGTTTCTTAGCATTTACCCCCATTCTTTTTACTTGATCCGGATTTTCCCAAAGGCTAGTAACTTTTTTCTCGCAATCATCTAAATTTCCGGCTTCAAAAAGAAGTCCATTCTCTCCGACTTTAACAATCTCTGAAATTCCACCGATACGGCTTGCCACGACAGGTTTTCCAAGAGCATATGACTCCAGTATGGTATATGGCATATTTTCGTACCAAAGAGAGGGAACAAGCACAAAGAGGCTTCGGGTTATGCTTTGTTGTAACTCTGCACTTTCCTGGAACTTTAAGACCGTCACATTTTTAATTGAATGTTCACTTAAAAAATCTTTTATTTTTATTTTGATTTTCTCATCCGGATATTTTCCAATCATTTTAAACATAACTTTAGGAAGACTTCTTGCAACATCAAGAAGAAACATCGCCCCCTTTTTTTCTTCCAGGCGACCAAAATATAGAACATATTTCTCTTTGTGTGGTTTATTGGAAGTTTTTGAAAGGGAAAAGTTCGTAAAGTTCGGCAGATGAATAATCTTCCTCGGATCAAAACCGTATTCAATTAACTTTTTTTCCATAAACACACTCGGGGCAATAAAATAATCGACGTGTCTTTCATACAACCTAAAAATATGTTGGATATAGGAAGCTACGGCCGCCATTAACGAGGCTACATACGACTCTTTAATGCTTTTTGATAAAACTGCTTTATAATAACGATTTTTCTTTGTGTCCTCATTTACCCTGCCGTTACTAAACAGGTCCAGGCATGGAGAAATTAATTGATAATCGTGTACGGTTTGTACAACCGGTATTTTTCTTTTTTTTATCACCGAGAGAATCGAAGGTGATATGTAATAGTAAATATTATGGATATGAACAATATCTGGTTTAAAATCATCAAGGAGCCTTTCCACCTTCCTTTTAGCCTCGAACGAATAAAACATCCTGCAAGCCTTTTTGATAAAACTTTTATAATCATTTTTGCTAAAATCCAACTCATCAAGGAAATACTTTTCCCATTCTGACGAATAATTTTTCGAATCTTTAAGAGAAAAATTAGCAACGAGATGTCCTCTTTTTCTTAATAAATCAGAGAGTTCTAAATAATACCTTTCCGTTCCCCCTATCATTTTATGGTGGCTGTTTATCTGAAGGATCCTCATTTTGTGGTGGTTGATACCTTAATTATCGTTGTATAGAAATAAATTTTGTAACAACCGGAAACAGCGAAAGGTGTGGAGTATTAATGGGAAGACTATAATCAATAACAATCGGGATATCGTTTAAAAGAAAATACCTCTCTCCAATTTTCAAAGCATTAATCTCAAGAGTAAGGTAAATGTCTTTCCTTACGGGATCAACCCTTAGCATTGCTCTTCCGTCTGAAGTTACGACCACTCTTTGGGCAGGTTCTACCTTTTTGTCAATAATTTTTATTATCGTATTTCCATTGTTGTCCTTGATCTCCTCTCCCACTTTTATAGCGTCTGCGATATATGCCTTGGTTCCCGATGTTTCCAAATACGTAGAGTTCTCTTCCCTTATTTGAGCTTCAACCGTAATCAACCGTTTTTCCCTCTTGTCCGAAACTCCTTCAATATCCGTTATTAGTCCTTCAACTAATAAATTATCAAAATTTACTTTAATTTTCGAACCAATAAGGACAGGTGTTCCTTTGTATGTATAAGTATTAGATGCCCTGTTATAAACCACTCTTAGTTTTGTTGTAAGATATACCGTAATCCTAGCCGGTGTTTTCTCATACGAGAAAGTATCAAGAAGCTCCGCCTTTACGTTACCCAAACCGTCCCTTTCCTTCATTCCCTTATGAAACAAATCGCTAAACCACATTTTTGATCCAGAGGCATCCCAAACCTCCCACGCATAAGTACTTTCTTGCGTCACCTCGATTGTCACAACTTTGTATATGGAATTTCTAAAAAAAACGAAGGTAAAAATTAACACCAAAATGAAAGTCAACCCAATAAGAATCCAATCGAATGGCTTAAATTTTTTTATGTTTTTAAGTATTTCTCTCATTTTTAAAAATTTCTCTTCCAATAATACCACTATTTATAAACCCTAATGACAGAAACATAAAAGTATCCCCTATATAGGGCTGAAATATTCCCGCTACCAGTAATGATAATATCCCCCCGACAAATCCCGTATGCGCATAAGCCTCGAAAGAACGTGGGCTGAATTTCACAATATTATTTATTAACAGCCGGAGGGAAAATAATATTATCAGAATAAAAAGGATTAAGGCTGGTATTCCATTTTCCAAGCATATTTGCAGGTACCAGTTATGAACCGCCAGTGGTATTGAAGCTAATACCGTTTCTCTATCAAGATTTAACCCTTCATACACACCCATCAGAGAACCCACTCCAAACAACGGGTTTTCTTTTATTATCTCCAGGCTATCCTCAATTTGAATTCTTCTAAAAAAGCCGCTTCCGGAATCCACACCAAAAGAATATAACGATTTTTGCAAGCGGGGAAATACAAAAAACAGAACCAATATAACCACTATCGGCGAAAATATTAATAGTTTTCGGGCATACAGCTTCAGTAAACTTTTAACATTGCTCTTCCTTAACATAAACAGAGCCAAACCACTTCCGATACCAAACCCCAACCACGCACTTCTACTTAATGTGACCGACAGGCCTCCTAATCCTAACAATATTGCAAATAAAACATAATTTGTTGGGCGCTTCAAAAAAACCACCGCCAACAAGATCAACGCTGAAGACAGCCAAATCCCAAAATAATTGGCATGCGCAAACGTCCCAACCGGTCTAAAAGTAAACTCGCTTTCATCGACAGCTTTTCCGAAATACTCGATATTTACCTGATATTCTATATTTTTATACTGGGGAGATTTTGCTGCCAATTGTCCGAATGATATTAAAGACTCAAAAACCACTATTGCTGAAAACAAACCGACAACAATCGGTAAAAAATTCTTGATTTTATAAATTGTGAATATTTTCAAATAGAAATATACAATTAAGTTTCCCCAACCTAAAAGATTGTTTACCAAAGAAATATCCGGCCGCTTTGAAAATATTCCGCCGGATGTTAACCCCCAAGCAAAAAACAAAAGCAGCAAAGCATCAACTAAACCCACCTTTAAGTTCTTCCGTAAATTAATATCTGTATAAACACCCCTTATAAGAAAAAGGAGCATCAAAAAGGAGATTACGTGAGAGGGTGTCACCACAAGGTTAATAAAGTATCCGCTGGGAAATATTTCTTCGGGAAATATTCCGGACGGAAGAAGCTGTATGGGGTAACTTTTTCCAGTAAAAATAACCAAACTTGTGATAAAGGCAAGAAGTAAACTAATATCCAGCCTTTTAAAGCGCAAAAAATGAATAACTATTAAAAGAACAAACGAAAGTGCAATAATTTTGTTTCCCGGATTGAGAAACCATAAGGCCGTATAAAAAATAAGACTTACCGCAAATACATATACATCCGGATTTGTCTTTTTAAAGCAATCGGCAATCGTACCAAATATTTTTCTTGCGTAAATTTCAAACATACTTGCTACCCCACTGTTATAATGTGACTATTCTACTATGAAAATCGGAATCGATGGGGTACTTTTAACCCTGCCCTTCCAAAGCGGAACCAGACATTATGCGGAGGAGCTGATTTTTAATCTTGCAAAAATTGATAATAAAAACGAGTATGTAATCTTTGCTTCAAAGTACGTACCAATTCCCAAACAAAACAATTTTACCTTGAAAAAAATTCCAAATATCTTTCCTATATTTAAACGGCAATTGTTTCTTGCAAAAGCCGTAAAAGATGAGTATGTGGATGTTTTTCACTACCTTGCACCCTATGGGTCGATGCTTCTGAACCATCCCAGAATTATAACTACGGTTCATGATTTACGCTTGGATATAATTTTTCCTACTTATTATCAGAGTATTAAATATTATACCAACAGGTTTTATTGTGAGATTACAAGAAAGTCCACCTTTACCAAAACATTAGCTTTCATCACAGTCTCAAAATCAATAAATAACGAGTTATTAAGTTCAGCGTGGTTATTCAACAAGAATGCTACCATTGATGTGATCCCCCAAGCTGCAGACATCCGTTTTAAAAAAATACCATACAGCCGGATGAATGGTGGTAAGTTTTTCTTAGCAATGGGGGATTTTAGCCCAAGAAAAAACATTGGGAGAGTCATTGAGGCTTTTGTGCTGCTACCCAAAGAAATGAAACAATCATACAGGCTTAAAATTGTTGCCTCAACGTCTTCGGCAAAATCATACTTTTCTAAAATCATAAAGCAAACGAATTCTACCGGTTCAATAGAAGTTCTCGAAGATGTTTCCCTATCAAAACTGGTGTCTCTTTACAATAGCGCCTCCGTTTTCGTCTACCCATCTCTTTATGAAGGTTTTGGTATACCTATTCTTGAGGCTATGGCCTGTGGCTGTCCTGTTATTACTTCCAACTACGGCGCTGTAAAAGAAGTGGCCGGAAATGCCGCTTATTTTGTAAATCCCAAATCCCCGACTCAAATCTCCAAAGCAATGGAGAAAATTATAACCGACAAAAGACTCTATCGTAAGTTAAGAGCTAGCGGCTTAAAAAGAGTAAAACAATTTTCTTGGGAAAAAACGGCGAGAAAAACATTAGAAATCTATAATCGAGTCTATAGTCTAGAAGTATGATGAAAAACAACATTGTAGTCATCCCCTTTAACCTCCCCTGGGAATGGTCGACAGACTATACAAACCAAACGGCTTTTGTCTTAAGCAAAAAAAATATCGTCATTTGTTATATGGCCCACGAAGCCAACTCTATCAAAGAATCCTTAAAAAAGGGCAAACTTCCTTCTCTGATCCGGAAGATTTCTCAAAACATTTATATATTCGAACCCATATATGTTATCCCCTTTAGAAGATTTAATATGATTACTAAGCTTAATTCATTCCTTAACATTTTACTTCTAAAATTATTAATTCTTCTTCTTAAAATTCGTATTAAAACAAACAAAAAAATCGTGTGGATATTCGACCCTGACTTATATCATGTTTGCCAAGCTCTCGGCAAAAGTTTTTATGTTGTTTATGACTGCGTAGATTATTTTGCGGCTGCGCACCCAAAAAGGAAAAGGGAATTGTTAAGAAAGGAAAAACTACTCCTTGCCCGGGTAGATCTTATAGTTGCGATTTCAAAAGTACTACAAAGACACCTTTCCAAAATGACTACCAAGAAAGTTCATTTAGTCCCACAGGGATTTAGAATCAAAGACTTCGAAAAGATTGCACCTTCCTATCGAAATATAAAAAGGGGGAAACCAATTATTGGCTTTGCTGGAGGTGTTAATAGTAGGATCGACTATAATTTTCTCCTTAAATTAGTCAAAAGAAATCCTAATTGGGACTTTGTAGTTTGGGGCCCTTTATTAGAGAAAGAAAAATTCGACAAATATACCCAAAAGAAATTTGAAGAGCTTTTGATTACACCGAATGTAATCACTGGAAAGGTAGAAAAGCGGGAACAAATTCCAGGAATTTTGACACAATTTGACGTTGCCATGATCCCCTATGACTCCTCACAAGACTTTAATAAGTACTGCTACCCTATGAAGATTTTTGAATTTTTTTATTTGGGAAAACCCGTTGTCTCAACATATATAGAAGAGCTGCAAAGATTCCCCGATTATGTAAAAATTTCGGATTCGGTTTACCAATGGGAAAAAATAATTAACGATTATCTTTCCAAACCCTGGCCTATCAATTATCAAAAGGGGCAAAGAAAACTGGCCGAACAAAACAGTTGGGAGAGAAAGATCGGGACAATTGCAGAATTTGTCTTTTAATTTCTGGCCATAACTATTTGGATATCTGAATCCCGGGTAAACGGCGCAAAATTGTGGTTGCTGTAAAATTGGATTTTTTGAAACCCTGCCTTTTTAAGAAATTCCTCCAATTTTCTTCTCGGAAGCAAACAGCAAACCGTTCTGAATGATTCTAATTGTCTTCTTTTAATAAGCCCTTGGGATAAAAAAATGTGGTCATTTACCAACCAAGGGTCTAGGTTGTGGTAGACCTTGAAATAGAGATTTTTTGATTGTAAAAACTTAAAAATTGCACCAGAGCCTATTGTTACTTTTAAGCCCCCGTTTACATTCTTCCCAATTTGAATGAGGGGGTTCAGTTTTTTGCAAACTGTGACTTCAATATTAAATCTTTTAAAAAGTCGCATCTCCTCAGCGTCCATGGATCGGCATTCCACGGTTGGATTCTGATTAATTATTCGATCCCCGTTGGTATCCTCGATAAGGAGTATCCCTCTGGGAGTTAAAAGTTTTTTAAATTTGCTAAGCGAGACTTGTACCTGTTGGTTCGATGGCAGTGCAGACAAGCTATATATACAGGTTATTAAGTCAAATTTAATATCATTATTGTCCATATCTCTAATATCCTTCTTCAAAAGAATAACTTCCTTTAAGTTTTCCCGAAGAAGATTTTTGTGCGCAAGTTTCAGCATTTTCTCAGAATTGTCTATCCCCACGAGCTTTTTAATACCTGGCAATTTGTTAAATAAAATAAGGTGGAAACCATTCCCACAACCCACGTCTAAAATGCTTTTTATCTTGCGACTTTTCACAATTTTTTTGTAAAAAGGCGATTCTCTTTTAAACCGTTCTTCTTTATTGTAAAGAACGTCGTAAAAAAACGGGAAATTACTTTCGTAAAGTTTCCGGGTGAGTGATGCAATATTTTCTTTCTTGGGCTTCATTCGAATATCTCTTTCATAATTTTTTGAACGGCTTTCCGAAAAATAAAATCTTTATAAAGATTGTCGACTCTTTTTTTGTCCAACTCTACCCTGATGACTTTTTTAACCCGGCTGGGGTTTCCTTTTGAAAAGACAATTATCTTGTTTGCCAAGAAAGCTGCTTCGAGCGGGTTATGGGTGCTAAATATCACGCAGCCCCGAATTTTACGTATGGCTCTTCCAAGGTCAACCCTGAGCTTTGTCGCGGTAAACTCATCCAGGTGGGCAAACGGTTCGTCCAGAAGGATTAAGCGCGGATTATTAACCAAAGCCCTGGCGATGGCAACCCTCTGTTTTTCTCCTCCAGAAAGTTGCGCCGGAAATCTCTTACCGTACCCTTTTATTTTTGCCAATGCCATGGCTTTATCGACCCTCTTTTTTATCTCGGAGGGCTCTTTGATCGTCTCATCAAGTACCAAAGAGATATTTTCGTAGACGCTTTTCCAGGGGAGAAGTCTAGGCTCTTGAAAAACAAAGCCTAATTTCCCCTCAGCGCCGTTTATTTTTCCTTGAGAGTCAACCACCTCGACACTGCCGGCATTCGGGCTTGAAAGGCCGGCGATTAGCCTGAGCAGGGTCGTTTTACCGCACCCCGAAGGACCAAAGATACAAATCGGCCCGGTCAGTTCCAACTCAAGATCTAGATTTCTAAAAACGACCACCTCTGGGTACTCAAAAAGCTTAGAAAGCCGAGATATCTTTAAACTTGTCTTGTTAATGTTTTTCATAAGTTAATAGTCTTCGTTCTATTTTTCCGATAATTAAGTAGTCTATCGCCGCCATGATAAGTCCGAAGGCTAAAAACCAAGCCAACACCCCTTTAATCGAAAAAAGTCCGAAATAGTAATAAATCTTGTATCCCACTCCATTGTTGTGGGAGAAAACTTCCGTCAGGATAGTTATCTTCCACCCGACATTTATGCCAAAACGTATCATAGAAAAAAGAAACGGTAAAAGCTGAGGAACCACGATTTGCTTATAATACCTAACTCTTGAAATGGCAAAAACCTTGGCTAGTTCGGAAAGTTCGAGTTTCAAATTTTTGTAAACTGGGTAGACAATCAAAAAAAGCTCCGGAATTAAAAGCGCCGAGACAACGACGACTGAAACAGGGCCTCTTGAGCCGAAGACCACCACCCCGATAAATGTGGCGATAACCGCAGGAATGGCAAGGCCGATGATCACAATTGGCCTCCAGAATTTTTCGGCCTTAGAAAAAACCGAGCTTAAGATAGCAATTAAATTCGCGAAGAAAAAAGCCACCAGGAAACTTATTATTACTCTTCTAATCGTGTAAACCGAGTGAATCAAAAATTCTTGGCTGATTATCGTTCGTAACATCTCTTTCAAGGTTGCGTATGGGCCAGGGAGAAGAAAGGAGGGGGTTGAAATGCTCACAAGCTGCCATAAACCAAGAATAAAAAAAATGGCAAGGAGTGTCGGGACATTCGCTGGTCCCCTACGCACTAATTTCTTTAGCATTTTTTCATCCTCAATAAATTCAAAGATAATATAGTATATTTGTCTACTATTTATCTAGGAAGAAGAAAGAGTTCCTCTTGGGAAGGAAGTTTGTCCAGAAGTCCCTCCTTTTGGGCTAATTCGAAAAATTTGTACTGATCCTCGACCAGTTGCTCCCAGTCGACAAAGGTATAAAACCCTGGAACAAGCTCTTTTATTTTGTTTAACACTTCGGCCTTTGCCTCCTCCAAGGCATAAGCCTTTCTTATTTCGGGATCGTCATATATTTCGGGGTGCTCTTTGATGTACCCGTAGGCCCTGTAAAGCGTGTCTTGAAACTTGATGGCTAAATCATAATTTGCATTGACCCAGGCAGAAGGTGCAACTACCCCGTCGGTCATTAGCTCCTGAAACTCCCCGTCTCTAAATAAAATATCCTTGATGTTGCCTATTATTTTGAATCCAGCGTCCTCGGTGGCCTGAGCAATGCCGACTTCGGTACATCTGCCGTAAGCCCCGTCTATTTCACCCTTAAGAAGTCTGGGGATAAGCTCGGCAAAGCTGGAATGGGAAATTTTAAAATACTCATCCACGTCGACGCCTTCCTTGGCTTTCATAACAACCTGAAAAGTGGTGAACGATGGACCGGTTTCGCTAGTTGTTCCCAACTTCTTTCCCCGCAGATCCTGCCACGATTTGGTGCTGCTCTCTTTGTTTACAAAAAAGGGGCAATCGACTTTAAGACCATTGGCTATGAACTTAACCGGTTTTTGGTCGTTGACTAAGCGTACCGCCGATAGAGGTGACATGCCGATGATGTCTACTGTTCCACCCGTGATTGCCGGCACCGAAGCCTCGGGAAAAATGGGGCGGAGCTCCAGTCTAAAGCCCGCTTCCTTATCCCAAGCTTTGTCTACGATTACTCTGGCCGCAAGGTCAAGTGCGCTCGGAGGAATCGCGCCTACAATAACCACTGGCGTTTTATTGTCTGAATCTGAAGAGTTATTGTCATTGCCCAAAAAACCGAACTTTTTGGCGATAGCCGGAAGAAGAATAAAAAGAACCAAGAATATGACCGCGATAATTAATGCTAATTTATTTTTTGCCACTACTTTCCTTTTCTCAACTATATTTGTACCAACAGGCAGAGTATAAAATAAGCTTTTTTCAAATGCAAGGCGGTTATCGAATCTAAAACATCTTTTTTATGGCGGCAAGAAGCCCTTTTAACTTTTCCTTCCAAGAGCCTAGATAAAGTGTCTGTAAATAAATAGTAGACAGAAAAACCCTTCGTTTTGAAACATCATACGTTTCCCCTGCTCTTAAATCATAGATTTTTTTTGCCTTCTTAAAGCCTTCCCTTTTTAGGGTCTTTGGGAAAAGTGGAAAAAGATTTGGGCTAAATTCCAAGATACTGACCAAGCTTCTTTTAATAGTATCTAAGTAGGAAAAGTCCGTACCCAAAGGAAGCTCTAGATAAATATCCACCGTATCGATCCCCCAGGACTTTCGTATTACAATTTCAAACCATTGTATTTTGGTATGTTTTCTTAATGCTGCCTCTATCTCCTCTTTATGTACAAATTTAGCCCTGATTTTGGTCAGGTTGTTGACGCGCCCAAGGACACCTCCCAGCAACCTTGGCGAGGAGTTGCCGCACTCGCATCTAGAAGTTTCGATCTCGACCAAATCTCCAGTTCTGTGTCTAATAAGTGGAAAGTCCTCCCGCCAGAGGTAGGTAAGAACCAGCTCTCCCTTTCTTGCCTGCTTGCCTGTCAACGGATCTATTACCTCGGCCACCAGATATTTGTCCAAGAGGTGATAAGCATACGAATTTGGGCACAGAATACCCAGTATTGCCCCTTCCATAGACCCGTAATGGTCGATTACTTTTGCCCCCCACTCACTCTCGAAATATTTTTTGGTTTCGGGCTCGCCTCCGCCTCCCTCGCCAACAGTCAGAATCTTTCTTATTTTTAGCTTTTTCAGTTCAATTTTTAAATCTTTGGCCAGCTCTATTAGCTGGAATAGAACCGAAGGGTAAGCCTGTAGCACGGTTACCTGCATAGCTTCAAGGTTGGATAAAAGGTTTGTCAAATCCCAATCTCCTGGAATTAACCTGGCTCCAATTTTTCTTATAGCACTTAAAGAAAAAGGGTACATATAGGGGGGGGTCAGGTGACAAAAAACGTCTTTTTTGCCTATACCCATCTTTCTTTCTCCGGTAGTTAGAATCTCAACCCATCTCTCGTACTCTTTAGAGCTAAATGGAAGATAGAGAGGCCTGGTGGTTGTCCCAGAAGTCCTAACCACATAAATCAAATCTGCCTCCCGTCTAAAATTAGATCCGAACGGAGGATATTTCTTTTGATTCGCGGTCAATTCCTCTCTGGAGGTTAAAGGCAAGGCGTAGAAATCGTTCCAGGAATTAATCTGAATACTGCTACCCACCCACGCTTTGGCAAACTTTTTTTTGTAAAAGCTGCTATTGACAAAAGCTTTCGCCAATAACTTTCTTAAGATGAGAAATTTTTCCCTGCTGGTCACTTTTAATTTTCCTCCGCTATATCGAGTTCAAACTCATCAAGAAGTTCATCGTTGACATGTGGCATGATATAAATCTTGAATATCTTTAAGTCGGTTTGCCCGCCTTGCTCAAATTTAATTTTCGCCCCTCCTTCGACGAGCCCATACTTCTCCTTCATCTTTGCCGAAAAAAGGGTTTTAGTCCTTGAAATAAGACCAAGGTTAATGGAATATTTATTTGTAATAACCTCTGCCTTCAGCCCAGACTTATGGATAATATTAATAAATCTTTCTTTTCTTTTAAGACAAGAAATCACGGCCAATCGAAAACCTTGTTTGCCCAATGTATTTATTACAAACCAAAAGGCCACGGTTGCAATTCCACTTCGAGACCCGCTGAGAGTATTGTCTTTTTCGTCGAGATAGGGAATTTCTTTTTCTATCAATTTCCTCAACCTCCCCCTGTAGATAACCATACCCGACCCAATGGGTGAAAAACCGAATTTATGGAAATCCAAAAAAAAGGCGCTCAGACCTTTATTTGCCAGGGGCTTGAAATTTTTCTCGACAAACGGCAGCACCAGGCCGCTAAGCGCCGCGTCTATCCAGACAAAAAACTTGACTTTCAATTTACTTTCCAAAACCTTCGTTTTTTCAAGTAGTACTTCGAAATCGTCGTTGGTCCCGGTTTGGGTGTATCCCAAGGTTAACGGTAATAAAAAGGCCTTAAAGGACTTTCTTTTTAGCCTAATTACAACCTTCTCTAAATCTTTGGGGTCCATTCCCCAACTTAGAGGATTAAGGTTAACCAACTGGCAGTTAAGTCCGAGAACATCAGCAGATTTTCTCAAGGAATAGTGTGAAAGCGAAGTTCTCAGAAGACATATTTCACTTTTTTTGGCATATTGTTCCAAATATTTCCGGCCAACCCAGCAGCAATAAAGGTTGGACTCGGTACCACCGGTAGTTACATAACCTTCCCAGTGTCTTCTCTCACCACCCAAAAGACCGACCATCGCCGAGATTAGATCCTTTTCGATTGCCCTTGTCCCCTGGATACCTTTTATACCCTTTATAGACCAATTACCCAAATGATTCGGATTATATTCTAGTAACTGCTGCCAAACTTTAATGGCAATCGGGTGCGGTTTGCAATGGAGGGTTCCCAGCTTCTCCTCGATTTTCTCTTCTCGAAGAAGATTGGCAAGAGAATAAGCCTTAAGTCTGTTTTTTAGAACAGTGTCTCCCTGCTCAGGAAAGATCCCGTGACTTTTTTGATCTAACAAAGGTACGGGGTGTCTTATTTTTGCACCTAAATTTCTAGAGAATGTTTTTATGCCTGTCCTCATTGGTTACCTTTTGGATAATTCCCAGACCCGACTTCGAAAAAGGGAAAACAATCGAGTTATCCTTTTCTAGCTTCCCCCAGAGTTTGTGAACACCATATTCCCCCTCCGGCATTCTACCTTTTACTCCGACGTCATGAAATGACATAAAACCGAATTTTGCCAGTCTTGGCAAAAAAAGTTTGTAGTCAAGAAGTACTCCCTGATAGGAATGGTCGCCGTCGATATAAATATATTGATAAACCTTGTTACTTACTTTAACGAAATCCTTACTCTCAAGAGGATAGAGAGTTATCCATCTTCCTAAACCGTAACTTCTAAAACTGTCTTTACCTTTTGGGGTTTTCCAATAACCAGCACCCGTCCAGTGATTCTTGTCTCCCCGGCCATATCCAGGATCTACAAAGTCTACATGTCCTAGTCCGTTATCTTTACAGGCTTGGGCCAGGATTGCCGGTATATACCCGTGTCTGGAGCCTATACAAAGGATTCTGATGGGTTTCACTGTCCGAATAAATCCATAGTGCAAAAATCCATAACCCAAATCTGCCTTTTTAATATTAGCCCGATGTCCAGATGTATCCGCCACAAAGTGAGTCATTATCTCCCGGATTGATATATCGTTTGTAATCTTACCCTTAAACAACTTGGTCATAGTGCCCGTAGCCTTTTTTACTATCTTTGTTTTTATTCCAAACATTTATTGAGAACGAAGATATTGACCAATAATGTTAATTGGCTTCCCATCCCTTTTTATAACTCCGTTATCTAACCAGATTGCCCGGTTACAATATTTTTTTATGAAATCCAAATAATGACTCACGATTATAATCGAAATCCCTTTTCTAAAGAATTCCTGAATCTTGTTAAAAGATTTTTTCCTAAATTCTTCATCTCCTACACCCAAATTTTCATCCAAAAGTATTATGTCCGGGTCGGAGTGGACAACTACTGAAAAACCCAGTCTTAATTTCATCCCCTCTGAATATGTAAATAGAGGTGCGTCAATAAATCGCCCAATATCGGCAAAATTGATTATCTTTTTTATTCTTCCTGAAATTTCTTTCTTGCCCATCCCGAGAAGCATTCCGTTAAGGTAAATATTCTGCTCTCCAGTTAAATCCGGGTGAAAGCCCGCTTCCAAATCGATAAGTGAAACGATCATTCCACTTGTTTTTACTATTCCCATTGTTGGTGAAGTAATTCCTGCGATAATCTTTAGAAGTGTGGTTTTACCCGAACCATTCGGACCAATAATTCCAATCTTCTCGCCTTTTTTAATCTCAAGATTAATATCCTCCAGAGCATTAAAACTTTCATTTCTGCCGTTTATTAGGTGCTCAACCAGGGTTGGCTTCTCGTGATGAATAGTATAACTTTTTGTAACTTCAGTAAGTGTGATTACTGTACTATTCTGATTTTTGGCCGCGAAGCGGGTTACTCTTTTTGATTTTTTATATTCCATCATACCCAGTCGTCAAAATTATTACTTTCTTTAATAAACATTAACACTCCAAGGGCGGTTACAAAAAAAATAAGAATACTATTAGAAATAAACATTGCTGGGCCGGGAGGTGGAGCGCCGGCCAAAGAGGATTGGAAAAGTTGGACCGTACTTGTCAAAGGATTTATTCTCCAAAGCCAAATCAAATTTCTGGGAACTACAAAAATCGAATAAACAATCGGGGTTGCATAAAACCAAAGAATAAGCGCCGCCTGTACAAAAAAGTTAATGTCCCTAAAGCGCACATTTAACGCAGAAGTCAAAAGACTCAATCCCACAGTAAATGTGATAATCAAAATAAAACCCAAAAGAAGCTCAAGCAACCAAAATTTTGCAAGAGTACCTAGAATTAAGACAGGAATAAAAAGCAGAAGAAAAGCTAACAATAGGTGAACAAAGTTGGATAAAATGATCGAAAGAGGAATTACCGCTCTAGGGAACTTGGCCTTCTTGATCAAAGACCTCTCGTTAACTATAGACGGGGTGGCCTTTGTCAAAGAGATAGAAAAAAAATTCCAAATCAAAAGCCCGGCAAAAAGATAAAGATAATAATTTTGGATCGGTTCTTTAATAAATAATCTAAAAATAAAACCAATAACTAGCATCTGAAGAAGTGGATTTACTACTATCCAGAGGAAACCGAAAAAGGTATTTTTATAGCGAGCCCTAAGCTCTTTTTCCGTCATCACAAAAAGAAGATCTATAAAGTGCCTTGATTTAGCTAGCATAAATCGATATTAATTATACTATGACAAAAGATAAAGAAACCTTCATTTTGGTGATGCCGGTACTAAATGAAGAAGCTTATATTGAAAATTCCATATTATCTTGGACTCCGATTATAACTAGCTTCCCGGGATCAGAAATCATGATCATCGATGGTGGCTCAAAAGACAAGACAAAAGAAAAACTCGAAAAATTAAGGAAAAAATTGAAATTTCTCAAACTCGTCGATCAAATCGACAAAGGCCACGGAAATGCCCTAATTCAAGGATATAACCTCGCGGTAAATTCCGCACATTCCTGGGTGTTTCAAACCGACGGAGATGGACATCACAACCCTTCCGACTTTGAGGCTTTATGGGTAAAAAGGACTAAATCCGACTTTGTACTGGGTCATAGAAAAAGAAGGCAAGACCCTGCCTATAGACTAGTCATCGCCAAATTAGTATCACTTGCCATACTTATTTTATTTGGGGTTTATATCAAAGACCCCAATATTCCCTTTAGGCTTATGAGGCGAGACTTTCTCAAAAAAATACTAAAACATGTTCCGAAAGGCGTCTTTGCCCCCAATATTTTTTTATCAATTCTAGCCAAAAAGAACGGCCATAACTTGTATCATATCCCAGTTACCCATACAAACAGAAAAAAGGCAACTTCCAATACACGAACTGTTCTAAAGGGGGCTTCCCGAAGCTTTTTAGAGCTCCTTCTTTTCGCCTTAGCATAATATAAAAAAATATTAAGTTCCTCGCGCCTTTATGTTAATATAAACATATAAATGGACCCCACTCTGCCACCTGTTCAAGGTAATCCAAACCAGCCTGTAGTCAATACTCCTTTGCCTTCAGAATCTAATATCACAGTTACTTCAAGCGGACCAAGCAGATCGTCTAATAGGGTAAGACTTATTCTTATTGTTATCCTAATAATTGTAGGTATAACCGTCCTGGGATTATTATTTTTAAAACCAAAATCAAACGTAACTAGTATTCTTACCAATCAGATTCAGATACAAAAACCTACGTCGGAAACCTCCGGCCCTCATTATATGGGAACCGACACTGCTTCCTTTAAAGATATCGTTAGTGGAGTCTCAAACGGAAATATTACCCGAGTCATCGAAAAAGGAATTGTTACAAGGTCTATCTCTATTTCTCTTTCGAAACCACCTGAAGGGTCATTCTACCAAGCTTGGGCAGTCAAAGATTCCGAAAACAAATTCCCTTTGGGCAACCTCGTAGAAACCTCGCCGGGGGTCTATACGTTGGACTCAATTAATCAATTTGATATATCCTCGTTTCCGAATCTTGAATTTGAAGATTTTTACAGCACAACCAAGGTTACCCTAGAAAATCAAGACGACGATATAATAGAAAAGGAAATCTTCAAGGCTACCTTCACAAAATAGTTTAGAAGTTGCCCCGTAAGTTCTATTCGCCCTTTTTTATGGATTACTTACAAACTCTGGCCTTTCAAGCTATTCGCTCTTCTCCTGCATCCCAAGAAGCCAAAGTACTGCCTCTTTCTTGTAGCGGCGATCTCCACGTGAGTTAATACGAATGGCAGGAAGTTTGCCTCGTTTGCCCCAGCGTTTAATTGTTAAGGGAGAAACCCGAAGAATTTCTGCAACCTCCCTTACCGTGAGAAGATCCGGAAGATCATCCAACCTTACTTTTTTCTTTTTAGCTTCATCTGCCATCTTTTAAATCACTT
>CAYNFU010000009.1:0-20188 GCA_964396785.1 uncultured Gammaproteobacteria bacterium
GGCAGGGTAGAGACCTAAAAACCCTTTAGATTTCTCCTCTGCTCTGGGACTAACAAGTTTCCAAAGCATACTATCTTTGGCACTACTAGGACATTCGGTACGCCGGATTGCTCTTGGTAATATACGCCGAAGGGTCCTTTTACAAGGCACACAGGAAAATTACAGCTCCTTCTCCCAAGCTGATATAAAGACGGATCTGACTGGATAAGTCAGTGCAATTCCGTCGGGAGATAAAACGAAAGTTCGGCTCTATAAGCCTAACGATTCCGAGTACTCTCAGACTTACGCACTGGAGGTGCGAGAATGAAAAATTGGAGGTTATACTTCTCAGGATGCATCCTCGTTTTTGGGATGTTCCTGGCGGGTCTCGCTGTCTGCGGTGCTTCCTATCGTTTGACCTACTACTTGGTGAGCCGGGAGGAAATTCCCCCGCTCGAGGCACTTGTGCCATCGCCAGCTCCGACTTCGGTCGCGCAGCCGGCGGCTCCGCAAGTCACTTCGGTGGCACCCGCGGCAGGCCAAGTTTGTGTCGGGCCAGCCATCTTGGAGGCTCAGGTCGAAGGTCGCAATGGCGTCATCAAGATCGACGCAGGCGAATCCTGGACTTGGTACCCTCCGGGGTCTTGCTTCGGCGAGCCGTACTTCCACGGCGATCAGGGGTTCCTGAACAACAGGTTCCCCACCCACGTGGAGGAATATCGGGCCAAGCTGAGTGCGCTGGGTGGTGACACCGCGGTTCTGGTTCAGGAGGTCGTTGGAGACAATCTGGAACCCTATCAGTCGGTGCTTCAGCAACAAGGCCAAGCGCCTACGCAGGTGCCCCCAGTGTCGAGCGCTGAACAACCCGCTCCCGGCGACTACGCCTGTAACTGGCCAACCGACATGGATGGCTACCAGGCGTCGCCAGTCGGTCTTCTCGACAGCGAGCTCTGGGTGCTGGCCGAGACATGGGGTCCCGATGGAGCCAATCAAGGCTACGTCGTGCTTCTGCCCCCAGGTGGCGTCATGTGGCTTCAAAACCACTTCGGCGGTACCTGCTGGTGGGAGCCCCCAGGTATGGATCTGACTGCGGAGGCAGAACTACACCAGGCCAACATCAAGGCTCGGGACGGGAGAGACCCGACCATCATTTGGTTGCCGGATGAAGGCTTTCCACTGCTGGGCTGCTTGCAGACCCTGCCAGTCGAGGGCAACATTCGGCACTGTGATGTGGTCGGAGACTTTCCGGCGTTCGACGCTCCGGCGGAAGAGCCCTTCCCGGGCTACTTTCCCGGCGGCACTTTGGCTGGCACCGATGGAGTCGGAGGGACCTGCGAAGGTCTTACGGCTTCTGGACCGGCCATCGTCGAGAAGAGTGTGGGCGGTGTACCGACCGTTGTCCGCGTGGATAGCGGGGCTACCTATGATTATACGGGTGGCGGGTGCTTCGCCTTCGATTCCCAAGCCGCCCTTGAGGCGCGTTGGGAAGATCACTTGGCCGCGTTCTTGGTCAAGTACTCGAACGGCAACAGCCTGGTCGTCAGCGAGTAGTTGGTACCACTCCAAGGAGAGGGAGGTAATTGACTTCTCGAGCTGAAATACGAGGCTTTTTGCCTCTGGCAAGTCACCTTGTCCGTGGTGGTTTCCTCCGGGAAACAATACACCGATACGGGCAAAGGCACTTCGCCAAATACGCTCTTGAGAGTCTAAATATCTTCTCCTCCAAGGGGAAAAAGTAGGCCACACAGAAGATGGAATTGTCACTCAGCTTCACGCTGATTTTTTGACGATTCCGTCTTTTGTAATATCCTGTGTGCCTGCTTTTTGAGTTCTTAAATATTTATATATTTAAGGGTTCAAAAGGCAGGTTTCTGCCAAACGAACATGTCTGAAATATTAAGAGACAATGGTCAAAATCATGTATCTGACACTTCAAGCCCAAGAGAGTTGGGTAGTAACTCCAGTGGTCACAGCTTACCAAGGAGAAACGCTTTAATATTAGGTGGACTTACAGCTGCAGCTGCCTTCTTAGAAAGTTGCAGCCTTATAGGTGAGAGATTTCCAAGGCTTCAACCGATAAGAAAAGCATTCCCAGAATATCAGGATTTTCCAAGAGTTTGGACTGCAGATGATTTGAGTTTTGCCTTGCAGGATTCATTAGCCCATCTTCAAGAATCAAGTACAAAGAGGGTCGAAATAACTTTGGCCGGTGGTGAAATATTCATCGATAGAAAATTAACTTTTAACATACCTGATGGAGTAGAGGTTAGGATAAAAGCCCACCCCGATGGTACAAGAATTAAAGGCTCGGAAGAGCTTTCAAGACACCCTGGAAACTGGGGAGCTAAAGACAATAATCTAATTCAATTTAACGTTGGTGAGGGAAGTAACCTTAGTATTGATGGAATATTTTTTCATGGAGGAAGTGAGAGGGCAGGTATTGGAGGGTATCAGGCGCCCGATAGTCCTTGGGATGCAATATTGGCTGTATATGGTCAAGATGCAGCAGCCCGAGGAATTGCTGACAAAGATTCGGTTAGGATGGGTAAGGTTCATTTGAAGGATTGCCATTTTGAAAGTTCAGAAGCTCCTGGAACTATGTTACAGGGACTTACGGATTTGAAAGTGGAGGGTTGTACTTCAAGGGCAACTGACTGTTTGGTCACAGTAAACATGTGCGATAGAGGTGAAATAACAGACTGCTATGGGGAAAATTTTTTGTCGGATTTCGTATTCGGTGTTTGGTCAAAAAACATTCTGGTTAGAAACTGTGGAGTAAATTTGGCATGGGCGGGATATAACTTTAGAAGTTGTCAAAATGTTTTGGTAAAAGACTCCTATGCCGGTTACACCCTTGCAGCGGCCACAACTAGCGAAGTCATACCAGGTTCAAACGAGAGAACAGTTGGGATTACCTTTGAAAACTTTCATACTTACGGGTCAAGCTGTGTCTATGCATTCCAGCACGCCGAGAAAGTTCATTTAGCAGGGGGAGTACACGACGGACTAGGCGAAGTATTAACCGCTCAAGGGTATATCGCAAGGGTAAGAAATCCCGAGTGGATTGCAAGAAAACCTATTTATTTAGGACCTAATATAGCTGAAATTACATCTCAAGACTTACATTTTAGAAAGTCGGAAGTTGCACCTCTGGACTATCTTGTGGGCCCGAACGAAACACTCGAGGGTAGCCATTTCTATGGATTTGAAAGCTAAAAATATGAAAAACGTAATTTTGGATTTACCGGCTAAATATTTGATGGGTAGGGGAATCGATAAGAAATTCCCAATCCTGGTTGGCCTATATAAAAAGGTCAATTCTCTCATGGCAAAAAGCGGTGAAACCACCTTTGAAATCCCATTGGGGGCAAGGCTTACGGTTTCAAATTCCGATTTGGGATTGGGTCTTTACCTTCGAACTAAGGGAGAATTTGAGCCCGTACAAACAAAGACTTTTATTAGAACTGTTAAGAAGGGAGATAAAGTAGCCGATATTGGAGCAAACGTCGGTTATTACACTATCTTGGCCAGTAAGTTGGTAGGTCCAAAAGGTAGAGTTTATGCATTTGAACCAGATCCTGACAACCGGGTTCTTTTTAACAAAAACCTTGAATTAAATGCTTGCAAGAATGTTGTAGTTTCCCCTTTTGCTCTCTCCGACGAAGCCGGAAAGGACTATTTAGTTAAGGATTCGGTTAACCCTGGAGAAAGTACTCTATCGGCAAGTAAAAAGGGCAAAAGGATTGAGATTCAAAAAATTACACTAGATTCTTACTTGGAAAATGAGGGAGTAAAAGCTCTTGACGTTGCTAAAGTCGACGTTGAAGGAGCTGAAATTGCCGTATTAAAAGGAGCATTAAAAACTCTCAAGAAATCTAAAAATCTTACTTTATTTATCGAGGATAATCCCAAAGCTCTGGAAGGATTTGAAAAAGATTCATTTACTCTTTTAGCTTTCTTAAAGGGTGCGGGACTTATAGTAAAAAACATAATTGACGAAGGAGATTCACGCTTAAGAGGCTTTAGAGTTCGTACCCTTAATAAAATTTTGGGGAAAAGAGGTTATACCAACTTGTTAGTCAGAAGTCTTGAGGCAAAAGTGGTTAAAAATCCTTTGGTTTCAGTTCTTATGACTTCATATAACGCCGAAAAGTTCATTAGGGAGTCAATTGATAGCATTTTGGGGCAAACCTATGAGAATTTTGAGCTCATTGTGGTTGACGATGGATCTGTCGATAGAACCTATGAAATCCTCAAAAATTACGAAGCAAAAGACGAAAGAATTAGGGTATTCCGTTTTAATACCAATCGTGGACCTTCGTCTGCCTCAGAGAGGGGACTTAGGGAAACCAATGGTAAATTGGTTGCCAGAATGGACGCTGACGATATTGCCTTGCCAGATAGAATTGAGAAACAGGTTCGTTTCTTTCAGCAAAATCCCGACGTGGTCATAGTAGGTGGCCAATGTATTCTAATGGATGAAGGTGCCAAGGTTATTGGACAAAAGGAGTTTCCTCTTAAGAGTAAAGAAATTTATAAGTCTTTATTTAACATTAATCCCATCCAGCACCCGACCTGTATGTTTAATCGAGACTTGGTGCCCAAAAACCACGTTTATTACCACAACCATGGAATTTTGGCCCACGACTTAGAGCTTATTTACAAGCTTTCTCAATATGGAACGCTCGCTAATCTAGAAGACGTAGTTCTTTATTATCGCCAGTATCCAAGTTCTCTATCACTAAGAAACCCTAAGAAGACCTTTTTTGACACTCTACAAATAAGATACAGAGCCTTAACCAGGTATGGATATAGACCAACATTTAAGGCCTGGATTGTTAATTTCTTGCAGGTGTTTGTCGTTTACTTCCTACCCAGTGCGGCAATATATCCGCTTTTTATTCTTATTAGGGGAATGAGAAATCTTAAGGTGGAGTTACCGCAAATAGTTAGTGTTAGAGTAAAAAGGGTACATAATTTTGCCAGCCACATTATTGGAGAAGCCTTTACTCCTCTCACTGCAAGAAGTTAATATTAAGCTACCCCCAAGGGTCTAATATGGCAAAAAAATACATTACTCAAATACTTGGCCCATTGGTTTTAGGAGTAATAACGGCACTTGCAGTCTTAACCAACTATGAACCCGGAACGATTCTTACTGGTTGGGACAATTTCCACTCTGAATATAACTTCCTTATAAATTTAAAGCGAGCATTTTTTGCGCTTTGGCAGGAACAGCAAGGGTTGGGACTTCTCGGAGGAATGGCTCACGCCGCAGATCTCCCGCGCCAATTAATTCTGGCAACTCTTTCGATAGTCCTACCAACTAACCTCATTCGCTATTTCTGGACATTTGCCATGCTTTTTATTGGGCCTTTGGGAGCTTACTTTTTGGTTGAAAAGGCACTTTTAAGAGGTCAAGTAGCTTCGAAATTGGCTGCATTTATAACTGGGCTCTTTTATCTTCTTAACCTTGCAACTGTCCAGTATTTCTTTACCCCTTTTGAAACATTTGTTAGCTTTTATGGTTTTCTTCCCTGGCTTATTTATCTGGGTTTGAGGTGTCTTAAGCGGGGCAGTAGGCGTGATTTTCTTTTATTCTTTCTTACATCTCTCTTGGCAACTCCCTCATTTATCGTTCAGACCCTTTTTCTCGTCTATTTAATCGCCCTTTCGGTATTTGCCCTAGAAGCCGCTTTAAGGCAGAAAATGACAGGGTTTAAAAAGGCGGCTAAACTATTTTTGGTTGTACTTTTCGCCAATTCCTTCTGGTTACTACCTGCTGGCTACTTTTCATTAACTTCCTCCAAGGTTGTAACCGATTCCAAAATAAATTCAATTGCAACTCCCGAAACTCAGCTCATGAACCAGGAGACTGGGAAGCTCTCTGACATTGCACTTCTTAAGGGTTTTTGGTTCAACTATTTGGACGTAGGGTATGATAATAAGTTCGATTATCTGATTGGCCCTTGGAGGGATTATCTCTCACTGCCAAAGATTGAAGTTCTCGGTTACGGTCTTTTCATTGCGTCAGTTGTGGGATTATTTTTGTTTTTGGCCACGAAAACTAAGAATTGGGGATTCTCTCCACTACTTCTTTCTTTTGTGGGTTATTTGATGCTCTCCTCAAATAATCCTCCCCTGGGGTTTGTCTTTAATTTTTTGACAAACTCCTTCCCACTTTTTGGAGAGATATTTAGGTCGGTATTTACTAAGTGGTCTGTAGTTTTTGCACTAAGCTTATCTCTTGGCTTGGGACTCCTTGTTTACTCAATAAGTAGGCTAATTAAAGGGAGAAGTTTAGTTATTTCGATAGTTGTCGCTGCAATATTAAGCGTTTTTATCGTGTTAGTTACCCTTCCAGTTTTTGAGGGAAACCTTATTATGAGGGCTGGTAAGCTAAAGTTTCCGGGTGAGTATTCTCGCCTCTTCCAATTCTTTAAAGAGGAGCCGAAAGAGGCTCGTATTGCATTCTTTCCAATTCAGAGCTTTTGGGGTTGGAATTTTTATAACTGGGGATACCGCGGGTCGGGTTTCCTCTGGTACGCAGTTGATCAGCCGATACTTGACCGGGCATTTGACGTTTGGAGCCCCTACAACGAAACCTATTACCACGAAGCAAGTACTGCTTTTTATAACAACGACGCTGACGCCTTAAAGAAAGTTTTTGATAAATATGACGTATCATACGCCCTAATCGATAAAAGCGTGATTGCGCCGGGAAGAGAGAAAGAATATTTAAAGTTCGAGGAAACTGAGGATATTCTTAAAGAAATGGGTGCCGAAAAGGTATTTGAGCAAGGTTTTCTGGTTGTATATGAACTAGAAAGTCCCAGAGACAGCTTTGTTTATGCGCCCCAAAGCTTCTCAGTAGCTTCCTCAAAAACAGATTATTCGAGGCGCGATTTGGTATATCAAGAAGTTGGGGATTATATTGGGACAAGCCTTCCGGATTATCCCTCAAAAACATATCCTTTCTCTGATTTATTTAGGGAAGAAATTATTTCGCCTGACTATGAAGATTTTGGAGAAGCTTCGATCATTACAATGGCCAGGGATATTGAAGATAAAAATGCTAAATTCCTAAACATTCCCAAAGTTGTATCAGGATCAAAATATAACATACCATCTCAGATTAGCTATGACGGAAGGTTCCTTACAATTTCATTTGATTCTCCTGTTAAGGCAAGCGTAGGCGGAGTTGAACTTGAAATGCCGGAACTTGCCGACCTTATAATTGAACCGAGGGTAGATCGAGAAAAGTTACTTCTTTCAATAAACTCTCAAGTTGTTGAGGTGGAAAAAGGTAAGAAGACTGACGCAGTTTTTGTAATAAGTGCTGATGAGTTTATCGATGTCCAAATATTCGATACCCAAAAAGGAAGCAGGCTTGATATTTCAAAGGAGTTTCTATCTTCCAAAATAAATATTTGTTGGCAGAAAGAAGGGGCAGAAAACGTTGTAGAGGGAAGAACAATAGGAGATTCAGTTGCCATTCGAGTTAAAGACGCTGCAGGCTGTTTCGCCTTCAGGATTGGGGACCTTGGGGCAAATGGGGGGATCCTTTCGATATCCCTGCCTTATAAATCCTTACAAGGTTCTCGCCCAGATTTTTGTGTAGTTGCTGAGGGGCCAGATTATAAATGTGAGAACGACGAAATTTTTTATGCCGAAATGGCAAGCACGGACTGGTCAGCTGTATCAAGGAGAATGGTTCTACCAGCTAACACCGTCTACTGGGTAAATATTGCGGCAAGGCCGCCTGATGCCCCCGGTGAAGAGTGGACGATAGAATACAAGTCCCCCAAAATTGAAACATACCCATTAATTTTTAGGACAACCTTTGACACAAGAGTTTGGACTGACCTAAAGTATGATTCTAAGATTACCCTTCCTGATGGGGCAGAATCTCTTAAACTCACTATATTTGCGCCGGGCAAAAAGATTGACTTTGTACGCTCGGGCAGAAAAGAAGCAGAGAATTGTGACGTTTTTGAAAGGGGAAGTGTAGAGAAAGTAATTGACGCTGGTTTAATTACTTATAAAACTTTTGATAAAGCAGCAATTTGTGATTTTGTGCCTTTGGCTAAAACTTCAACAGCCATGGAGCATCTGATTAGATTTAGCGGTAAAGGAGTTTCAGGAAGGCCCTTAAAAGTATATTTGTTTAATAAGGGTACGTTAAGAAATGACCTCGAGGTAATACTTTCTGGAAGGGAGTTTGATAAAACTTTTTCGATAGTTTCTTGGCCGGGAATTTCCGACAGCGACTATGTCTTAAATCTCGAAGGGAGGTCCTTGGGGAGAGAAGTAAGCGAAAACCTTATCGACGACGTTTTTGTCTACGACGTTCCAATTAGCTGGATTGGGCAGTTTAGTATTAGTTCTTCGGACGTAAAACCTATGGAGAATGCACTAAAAATTGACTCAAATAAGAAACTCAATTCTTATATCTACAAGGCCAAAGTAGAGATTAAAGAAGGAGACGGAGGTCTTTTGGTACTATCCCAAGGTTATGATCCAGGTTGGGTAGCCAAAGCCAATGGTATAAAACTTATGCATGTAAAAGTAAATGGATGGGCTAATGGTTGGGTAATTCCTCAAGACTCTATCGGTAAGACTGAACTGATGACTGTATATTTCATCTATTGGCCACAGTATCTTGAGTTTCTTGGATTTGTCTTGCTTTTGGCCGGATTGGGGTTTGTCATTTTAACTAAAGACGTTGGAGTTGACAATGAGGATGAGAGAGAAGTACAATAGGGTTGTCTAATTTGCGGCAAGATTGTCTTCGCCGCAGGCGTTTCTCGCTTCCCAAAAATTAATCTTTTAATGGTAGCAAAGAAGTCAGAAGATACTGCTCAAAAAGAAAAGTCGAGTGTTTCCGAATTGGTCGGTAAGCCGGCAGTGGAAACGATAAAGGAAGATATTCCCGAGGAGTCTTCATTTCCTGTACCGAACCTTGTGGGTCAAGCAAGCGGACTGGTAGTTGATGAAAGGGTACTCCCTGATTCGGGCCTTCCAACAGAGTTTGTTGAGGGGATACTTGATATTGCTAATGAAGGATCCGGCCTTCTAAGACCCAAATTTGCGGCTTCAGAGCATGATATTTATATTTCAGCCTCTCAAATAAGAAGGTTTAACCTTCGAGTCGGGGACTTAGTCGGAGGGCAAGCTAGGCGTCCCAAAGAAAACGAAAGGTATTGGGGGCTTTTGAAGGTTGAGAAAGTAAACGGCATTCCCATAGAGGAAATGGGTGAGAGGGCAAATTATGATGACCTTTTAGCAGTTTACCCTGATGCACAAATACAGCTTGCGACCGAGAAAGACATATTAACAACTAGAGTAATTGATTTGATTTCCCCGATAGGATTTGGGCAAAGGGCACTTATTGTTTCACCCCCCAAGGCGGGAAAAACTTGGCTTTTGAAGGATATAATTTCTGGTATTGCCAAGAATTATCCCGAGAATAGTAAGGGAAAAGGTAAGAAGGTTCATTTGATGGCGGTACTGATTGGAGAAAGGCCCGAGGAGGTCACAGACATCCTTAGGGCTACCAAAGAGGCTACAGATGGCCTAGGTGAGGTTGCAGCGAGCAATTTTGACGAAGCGCCGGTTGACCAGACCAGGGTGGGGGAACTAGCCTTAGAGCGGGCCAAAAGAATTGTCGAGCATGGAGTGGACGTTGTCATACTTCTTGACTCAATTACCCGTATGGCAAGGGCCTACAACCTAGCTCTTCCAACATCTGGTAGAACCCTTACTGGAGGATTTGACCCAGTTGCGCTTTATCCAGCCAAGAAATTTTTCGGAGCAGCCAGAAAAATAGAGAATGGTGGATCATTAACCATTATCGGGACCTGTTTGGTTGAGACGGGTTCGAGAATGGACGACCTTATCTACGAGGAATTTAAAGGAACCGGCAATATGGAACTTCATTTAACCAGAAAACTTGCAGACAGGCGTGTATTTCCGTCAATTGACGTCAGCCGTTCTGGAACTAGACAGGAAGAGTTATTATACGGAAAAGACGCTTTGCCCAAGATTCATACTTTAAGAAGGATGCTCGAGCTAGTTAGCGAAGACGAGCGCACGGAAACTCTTCTTGAGCGCCTAAAAAAGGCTGAAACAAATAAGGACTTCCTAGATAGCCTCAAAGTAGCCTAACTTATACACTTACAAATCTTGCTAGTTAGGGTTTCATATGTTATCTTTCTTGTTGCCTTATGGAAGATCCTTTGGGCCAAATTTTGGCACAAGCCAGCGAAATAAAGCAGTTTTTTAGCGAACTTGGCAATTTCTTATACAAAAATCTCCTTGTATCTTTTTTGAAGTTTGAGGCTGGTAAAAACATTTTTGTAGCGGCCCTTTATAGACAAAGAGGCAGGCTCTCTCGACGCCTTATACATACTGGAATGGCTGGTTTGGCCGCAGTTGGCATGATGATCGCGCCCGTAATTGCTCAAGAATTTCCTGGAAGGAGTGTTGACCCTTGGGAAATTCCCTCTTCATCAACAGTTCTTTCCGCAACCACCGAAGCAAATGAAACTTCAACCATAGTATCAGATAAAGTTAGAGACAAAGTGGTGGAGTACACCGTCCAAGAAGGTGATACGGTAAGCTCTATTGCGGATAAGTTTGATATATCTATAGACACGATTCGCTGGCAGAATAATTTAAAAAGCCAGGATGCAATAAAAGTAGGACAAGTAATTGATATACTTCCAGTCGCCGGTGTTTCGCATAAGGTACAAAAAGGAGATACTGTCCATTCTATAGCTAAAAAATATGATACTTCAGCTCAGGCTCTAGTTGACTTTCCGTATAACACATTCGTAAACGACGAGACTTTTGAGCTCGCTATAGGACAAACAGTGGTCGTACCAGATGGAGTCAAGCCCGCGGAAATCCTTTGGTCGCCTGTTGCCAGAGTACGCCAGGTTACACCGAACGCTGGAACCGTTGTCGCCTCGGGTGCCTTCGTTTGGCCAACAGGGGGAACAATTACCCAAAGATTTGTTTGGTACCATAAAGGTATAGACATCGCCAATAACGCCGCACCCTCAATTCTTGCGGCAGATTCCGGTCGCGTGGTGGTTGCAGGCTGGCCAGACGGATATGGTTATGGAAATAGAGTTATTATTGACCACGGCAACGGTTTTCGAACTCTGTATGCTCATTTAAGCCAGGTTTGGGTCGTTCCTGGCCAGACAGTAAATAGAGGAGACGCCATAGGTAAAATGGGTTCAACAGGCCGTTCCACAGGCGTCCACCTTCACTTTGAAGTAATCCAAAATGGGACATATTTAAATCCCCTCAATGTCCTGAGGTAAATAACTTCCAGTAGTTCTATTTCTTAAGTTAATGAGTTTTTCGATAGACCGCAATTAAGCACTGATATTTGTTATAATTTGACTTGCGGGCCCGTAGTCTACCGGTAGAACACCGCATTCGCATTGCGGAGGACCGGGTTCAATTCCCGGCGGGTCCACTAGATTCTCTTCTCCGAACCGATAATACCCCAATGTCAGAACCCCATAATATACAGTAATTCTAACTTTCTTCTCAAAGAAATATTGTAAATAATTCTAAAATAGCCGAATTAACGGAGGATTTGCTGAGTAAAAAGTAGGTCCAAAAAGGGAGGTTTTTACTAAATGGGGCTTGACAAGATTTTCACAAGATTCTTTACTAATAGTAATAAGTTGTAAAAACCCTAAAGTAAAAAGTTTGAAAAACTTGTAAAAACAAACCTGCCAATGCCCAAGAAATTTTATTCAGTAAAAGAAGCCTCCAAAATATTAGGTGTTTCGACGAACACTGTTTATAAGTATCTTGACGAGGGGAGTCTAAAGGGAAAAAGACACAGCAATCGAGGGCGGTTTAAAATTCCATTTTCCGAAATAGAGCCATATTTAGCTGGAGAAGAGTCCCCTGGTACAGGAAGAGAGATTCCTAATATAGGAAAAGAGTCTACAAGTACAATTAATACAATAGATAAAGTACAAGTCGACAAGCGGGGTGGGGCCAAATTGACATTTTTTGAATTATGGTTTGGAGCATCGCTGGTTGGGCTTGTTTTTATATATTTCTTATGGAATTTTGGCCAGGGCGCGGCTGGTTCTCAAATTCGCGAGTCCGAAGCCAAAAACAAATCTTCTCTACTAACAGATATTGGAAATGCTACCTTGGGTTATTCAGCGAGAACCTTTTCCCAATTCGGAAGCCTGATATCACACGTCTTGCCTGCCCAAGAGCCCAAAAATGAAGCCCAGCGCTCCAACGAGATAGTAAATCCTTTAACAGAGATTGTTTCAGAAGGGGATACTCCTGATTTGAGTTACAAAACAGAGGATACTGAAAGGCGGACCTATGAGCTTTACGTAAACGCACAAGTTCTTTCTTCCAGTACACAAAGATTGCTTGGTAAAAGTAGAATTCTTACATCGACGGAATTAAACGACGCGATAAATGAAATGTCACAGCTTTTGGGGTCGCTATCAGATTCGTCTGACAAAAAAACAATTTATGCTGAAATAAATTGGCTAGATGAGACTTGGGACTTTTCAACCATAGAAGCCATTAGAAGAGCTGCCAGTCAAGTCAGTTATATTCTGGATTCGTTGCAGAAACAGAGTCTTGGGGCGTTCACAAAACCCGAACTATCCGACCTAAATAATCTAGTTAGCGAAACCGACTTGCTCCAAAGGCTTGTGGGGAGTACCTCTGACACATCAACCCAAAAAACCCTTTATGGGAACATAAAAGAGGTAGAAATCTTGGCACAAGCCTTAGATGCAAAAACCCAGGAGATCGACAAAGTCCTAGGGTCTTGGGATAGTTACAATATTTCCGAAAAGGAAAACACTATCAAATCTATACTTTCTGAATCTTTAAGTCTCAATATCCTTCCCAAAGTTGACGAAGTCATCCTCTCGGGGCTACTTAATCAAGGTAGCGACATAGAGTTAAAAAATAGTCTGCTTTCGGTAAAAGGAGTTTTGGCAGCAAACAAGACCTACCTTGCCCAAAAAGCCGGGAAACCAGTAGTGGCCACTTGGTTGGAGTCGGGTGGTAACGTTTTTAAAATACTGGTTGTAAATCCGTCTGCGTCAGCTTCCCAAGAAGTCACTATAAAATATTATCTGCCGGCCGAGATAGGAAAGGAGCCGGTTGGCCAGATTGACGAGGGCCTAAAACTAAGTTTTGATAGTCAAAGAAATCAGTATTATGTAGAGGGCAGTCTACTTTTGGGTGCGGGTGAAATAAAGACAATTGGGCTAAAAGTTAACGATACCCAGCAAGTTGCCCAGAAGAATGTTGCGGTCGAAAAATCTCTCGAAGAGGAGCCTCCGGAAGTTTTGGAAACGGCTTCTTCCGTCGATAAGCCTTCGGACAAAGTTGTTGCACCGGTCGCGCAGAATGAAAAAACGGCTGAACCCTCCAACCCGCCGGCCAATGCAGGGCAAGTTGCAGGCGTAAACACAGTTAACTACCCAGCACAAGGCATCGTGGTTTGGGGATCAATAATAGCAGTTTTGATTTTAGGTCTTGTCCTTTTGGTAATTTATCTAAAATCAAGACTCGGAAGAGGGGATAAGAAGCCTGAACAAGCAGGTTCAGATGATGTGGCGGTAACAGCAATCAAGGAGACTTCCATCCTCCTGCCGGAAGTTAAATTGAACCCCGAAAATATAGTGGTGGCGGCAAGTCCCTCCCGCGCATCATTCACTTTTCCGCGGATAGAATTTACTGCTATCAGAAAAGATCTAGGCTCAATTAAAACGGGAATTTTGACTATTCTAACCTCCATAACTGCGTTTTTCTCAAAGATTCTAACATCAATCAAGAAATTCTTTATCTCCCTAACAACAGGTTTGGCCAGATTTATAGCCGCTATCGTTCATGGCGTTAAAAAGTTTTTTGTCGATGCCGTGTCCGCCGTCAGAAGAATTCCGGTTGCCATTAAGACCGGCTTGACAGCAATCCTAACCTCCATAGCCGCCTTTTTCTCAAAGCTTCTAACATCAATCAAGAAATTCTTTATCTTACTAATAACCGGTTTGGCCAGATTTGTAGCTTCGATTAGAGCTTCTTTTAGACGGGCCTTCCGTGCGGTTGTATCCGCCGTCAGAATAGGTCTAGTTTCAATTAAAACGGGGACCCTGACTGTCCGGGCCTCGATAACGGCATTTTTCTCGAAGAGCCTGTCTTTAACGGTAAAACTGGCGGTTTCGATAAAAACCGCATTTGTAAACTTTATCCATGCAATTATAACTTCTCTGCAAAAGGGCCTTCGCGACATCGCAGGGGCCATCACAAAATTCTTTGTTTCCATTAAAACTGGTTTGATAACCATCGGGGTCTCCATAGCAACCTTTTTCTCAAAGCTTCTGGCCTCAACAATTAAATTAGTAGTCTCTGTTAAAACCGGCTTGGGAAACCTTATGGTTTTTACCACGTTTTCCCTTAAGCGTGGTTTCCGTGCGGTTGTATTTGCCACTAAAAAGGGTTTGGTAGCCACCTTGGTTTCCATAAAAAATCTCGTTGTTGCAATAGTAGCTTCTTTTAAACGCGGTTTCCTTGCGGTTGTATTTGCCTTCAAAACATTTTTTGTAAATGTCGCATCCGCCATCAGAAATGCCTTAATCTCCATTAAAACGGGTTTGGTAACCGTCCTGGTTTCCATAAAAAATCTCGTTGTCGCAATGGCAGCTTCTCTTAAGCGAAGCTTCCTTGCTGTCATTCACGCAATTGTTGCATTTATTGTAAAAATCACATCTTCGGTCAAAACGTTCTTGGCAAATGTCATAATTGCGATCAGAAGAGTCCTGGTGGCTATTGTTACTAGTTTACAGAAAATCTTGGTTTCCATAGCAGCCTTTTTCATTAGGGTTTTGTTCACTACGGCGAATCTGATTACCGCGATTGTGACTTCTCTCAAAAAGGTTGTTAGCACGATCGTAAATGCCGCCATAACACTCTTGGCAAATATCCTATCCGCTGTCACGAAGATAGTAACCTCGCTCATGGCGGGAACATTAAAGGCCATGCTCGCTATGGTAAAAGGTTTACTAAATATTTTGAATTTCATTGCAAAACTTGCCGACTCCGCTCTGGCCCAACTTGATTTTCAGAACCCCACTATTCACAGGTCACCCCCCAACTTCCCTAAAATCGCAACATTTTTGCTGGTAGGCTTGACCTCCGCCACAGTTTTAGCAGTATTGGCGTTTAAGTTTATATCTGTCATCAAGGCAGACTCACTAGTGGTCTTAGACAAAGAAGCTGTCGATCAGACTGAAGAAATAAAGATAGGTAGTAGTAGAAATGAAGATATGGTCCTCATTAAAGTTTCCGACGGTTCAAATGTAAATGTCAGGCAAGAAGCTACAACCTCATCCAAGATTATTGCCAAAATCAAATATACGAAAATGGTCAGCAAGGTTGGTGAAGAAGGGGACTGGACCGAGATTGCAACTGGTCCTGATCAGCTCTCGGGGATAGAGGAGTCTCTCACCGGTTGGGTAAGTAGCAAACTAATTGAAACCTCAGCCGAAGAGATAAGCCAAGTATTGGAATCACAGGAACATTGAAAGGTAAGCGGAGAGTATGTCATGAGTAAATTACTACTTTGATTCTTTGGAGCTAAAAGCTTTCTTGAATTCTTTGAACGCCTCTCCTAATCCCTTTGCCATTTCAGGGAGTTTTTTCCCACCAAAGAGGATAAGTACAATTACGGCTATTACTAGTATTTCTGTTGATCCTATATTAGCTAGCATCTAAGCACACCCCCATTCAAAACAAATGTGTTTTGAGAAATATCCGATTTAATATTAGCGTAAGTTCAAACAAGATTACAAGAGGTGCAAACAAAATGATATCGGAAATAAGGTCTGGAGGGGGGAGAAGTAACACAAATATAACGGCAATAAGGTAGGCATATATCCTTTGCCTTTCAAAAAACGAGTGCTTTATCAATTTAAGCAACATAAGTACTGTCATAACAATAGGAAAAAGGAAGGCTATTCCCATCAGAAGGCCAGTCATGAGAACTTTTGACAGAAAATTCTCGACATCCAGCATGTTGCCAATTTGCAAAGAAAGAGATGTTTGATAAAAAATCTGCATCAAAAGTTTCATTACGATCACCCCATAGACGAACCCGGCGCCGAGAAGTAATAGGGCCAAGGGAAGGATGTTTACGATGATACGAAATTCCTTTGCCTGTAGCGCCGGTTTAAGAAAACTTATTAGCTGAAAAATTAATATCGGGACAACTACAGCCACCCCGACGATTAAGCCGGAATTTAAAGCCAAAGTGAAGAATTGGAAGGGGGTAGTAAATACGATGTTAACTCCCTCGAGGCTAAAGAAATCAAGGATTAAAGTAAGAATTTTTTGATACAAAATAAAGCCTACAATCGAAGCCACCACAAAGAGCGATCCTACGAATAAAAACCTTTTTCTAATTTCCAATAAATAGGGGTAGTATTTACCTGATATTTTGTAAGCTGGGGGAGTCGCCATTATTCTTCCTTCGCGCCTTTTTTAAACTCATTAACTGCCTGTCCAATACCCCTTATAAATTCCGGGATTTTCTTTCCGCCAAAAAGAAGAAGCACGATTAAAGCTATAATGACAAGCTCCGTAGTTCCAATATTGGCTAGATTGGCTAGCATTAATTATCACCCCCTGACGAATCGTTTTTTGCATCTTCGGGATTTCCTAATTCTTCTTTGATCTTGGTAAGTTCTTTCTTGGACTGGCGTAAACCCTGGGCAAACTCACTTAACTTGTTGCCACCGAAAAACAGAAGTACCAATACGGCAATTATAATCAGCTCCGCTGAACCTATATTACGTAATACACCAAACATATTTATTTCTAAGCGTCCTTACCTTGTTCTAGTTCTTTCTGTATTTGTTTAATCTCTTTGGTACTTTCCCCTAAACGCCGGGCAAACTCTTTAAGCTTTTTATCGCCAAAAAAATATATCAAGATGATAGCTATAATTATTATTTCAGGAGTACCCAGATTGGACATAATCCTTAATCTTTATTGTTCGTCCTTTGACGCATTGCGGAACTCTTTGAATGCTTGCCCGATGCCTTTCATAAATTCAGGAATCTTTTTACTCCCAAACAGAAGCACAATAACTAATCCAACAATGATTAGCTCCGGAGTACCTATATTTTTTAACATCTTGTTACCACCCCCTGTTTATCATAATTAACAACATTTGGTCTTGCAAGTATCATTTGTACATTCGTCCTTTGATTCGGATTGCAGCCTTCCCGTCTACAATTATTACCCGTGGGGCATGCTTATTGGGGTCAAAGTTGATAAATTTCGAAACAACAGAGTACTTTAAGCTCTTGCTGACCACCTTTGAATCTCCCGTTTTGTTTGTTGAGTTAGTCATTAATTTTGGTGTAAATGCGACCTTTTAGTTTGATTGCAGGATGCCCGTTAACGAATACTATACGTGGTCCGGCGTTTTTCGGATCAAAATCGATAAAAGTGACGACGACGCCGTATTCAGAATTCTTTCTAATCACTTTTACTCCGCCAGGCATACCAATCTCGTAACTTACGGTTTTGGTTATAGATTTGGTTTGGGTAGGCGAAATCGACGGGCTGGCACTTGCCCCGGCTGATGGTGATGCTGACGGTGAGACGGACGCAGAACCACTTGCCGCGCCTGCGGAGGGAGAGGCCGACGGGGAAAAACTTGCCGATGGGGACAAACTGGCACTGGGAGAAGGAGATAAGCTGGCCGAGGGTGACAAACTGGCACTGGGAGAAGGAGAGAAAGAGGCCGATGGTGAGAGTGAAGCGCTTGCACTTGCAGATGCGCTAAATGAGGCACTTGGTGAAAGTGAAGCCGATGGCGAGAGCGATCTACTAGCGCTGACAGAAGGACTTAATGAGGCACTTGGTGAGAGCGATGCTGAAGGTGAGAGTGAGGCACTGGCGCTACCGCTGGGTGAGACAGATGCAGAAGGTGAGAGCGATCTACTGGCCGAAGCGCTTGGGGATACTGATCTGCTGGCGCTGGCGCTGGGAGACAGTGATCTAGAAGCGGAGGCACTAGGCGAGACAGACGCCGATGGCGAGACTGACCTACTTGCCGAAGCGCTTGGGGACAAGGACCTACTTGCCGAAGCGCTTGGGGACACTGATCTACTGGCGCTGGCGCTGGGAGATAGAGATCTAGACGGCGACAATGACCTACTGGCACTGGCACTCGGTGAGAGTGAAGCGGAGGGGGAAAGAGAGGCACTCGCACTTGCTGACATACTTAGTGAGGCACTAGCCGAAGCACTCGGAGACAGTGAGGCAGAAGGCGAGAATGATCTACTGGCTGAGGCACTGGGAGAAAAAGAAGCAGAGACACTTGCAGATGGAGATAAAGAAGCCGAAGGACTCAAAGAAGCCGAAGCGCTGGCAGATGGACTTATGCTGGCACTTATTGACGCACTGGGTGAAAGCGAAGAAGATGGACTTAAACTTCGAGATGCGGATGCCGAAGGCGAAAGACTTTTGGAAGCACTTGCACTTGGACTTAAAGATGCCGAAGGTGAAAGAGATCTTGAAGCCGATGCACTAGGCGAAACACTCGCACTTACTGACGCACTGGGTGAGAGTGAAGCCGATGGACTTAAACTTCGAGATGCAGAAGCCGAGGGGGATAAGGAAGCAGAAACGGAGGCGCTTGGCGAGAGTGATGCGGAAGGACTCAAAGACCTACTGGCAGAAGCAGATGGCGATACGGAAGCACTAGGTGATATTGATGCGGATGGGCTGATACTTGCAGAAGGGGAACCGGCAGAAGGAGAAGCAGACGGGCTTAAAGAAGCCGAAGCGCTGGCAGACGGACTTAAACTTGCACTGGCCGATGCACTGGGTGAAAGAGAAGCAGACGGACTTAAGGATGCCGAAGGTGAAAGCGATGCTGAAGCGCTTGCTGATGGGCTCAATGATGCACTGGCAGAAGCAGAAGGGGATACCGAAGCGCTGGGAGACAGCGAGGCGCTTGGAGATAATGATGCACTAGCCGATGCCGATGGAGACAGGGATGCAGAAACGGATGCGCTGGGAGACAGCGAGGCCGAAGGCGACAATGATCTACTGGCACTGGCACTCGGAGACAGAGAAGCCGAAGCCGATGCCGAAGGACTAAGTGATGCAGAAGGAGACAAACTTGCTGACGCAGATGCGGATGGGCTTAGGGAGGCTGATACTGATGCGCTGGGCGATAATGAGGCAGAGGGAGAAAGAGAGGCACTGGCGCTGGCAGACGGACTTATACTAGCACTTGCTGATGCACTGGGAGATAAAGAAGCAGATGGACTCAAAGAAGCCGACGCTGACGCCGAAGGACTAAGCGAGGCGGAAGCGGAAGCGCTTGGAGAAAGCGAGGCTGATGGACTCAAACTGGCTGAGGCAGAAGCTGATGGACTAAGAGATGCCGACGCAGAGGCGCTAGGGCTTAGTGAAGCGGAAGGAGAAAGACTGGCAGATGGGGATAGCGATGCCGATGTACTCGCCGAAGGTGAAAGAGATCTTGAAGCAGAGGCACTTGGTGAAAGCGATGCAGATGGTGAAAGCGAAGCGCTTGCACTTGCCGATGGAGACAAAGACCTACTGGCAGAAGCACTGGGAGAGAGTGAGGCAGATGGTGACAAGGATGCAGAAGCTGATGCACTTGGAGATATTGATGCGGAAGCCGATGCCGAAGGACTTAATGAAGCGGACGGCGAAAGGGAAGCGCTTGCGGAAGCCGAAGGAGACAGTGAGGCAGAAGTACTGGCACTGGGAGAAAGAGAAGCAGAAGGACTCAAAGATGCCGAAGCGCTGGCAGATGGACTTATGCTGGCACTTGCTGATGCGCTTGGTGAGAGTGAAGCAGATGGACTTAAACTTCGAGAGGCAGAAGCCGAAGGTGACAAGGAGGCAGATACCGACGCACTTGGTGAAAGAGAAGCGCTTGGAGAAAGTGATGCCGAAGGAGACAAACTTGCACTAGCCGATGCAGACGGACTTACAGAGGCCGAAGCACTAGCCGATGGGGATAAAGACGCCGAAGGAGATAAACTGGCACTTGGACTAAGAGATCTTGACGCTGATGCCGAAGGTGAAAGAGATCTTGAAGCTGATGCCGAAGCTGATCTTGAAGCTGATGCTGAAGGACTTAAACTTGCCG
>CAYNFU010000010.1:0-19831 GCA_964396785.1 uncultured Gammaproteobacteria bacterium
ATATATGACTGATGATATGGATGAAAAATCCGCTGATTTAAAAGTTTTAGTTGAGGATTTAAGAAGGCAAAAAGACACTCTTGATAAAAAGGAAGAAACCCTTAAAAAAAGAGAAGCGGAACTTGTGGAGAGGCTTTCTAAAGCTTCGGGGATGACCAAAGACGAAGCCTCAAAAATACTTTTGGATGAAGTTCAGAAGAGTTTAACTTCAGAAATTGCCAAAAAAATTCGCGCGGCTGAAGAGAGGGTTAAGGAAGAGGCGGGTGAGAAGTCTCGAGAAGTTCTCGCCGATGCCATGAAGCACGGCGCAACTTCCTATGTCGCCGAATATACAATTTCGTCAGTGAGTGTTCCCGACGAAGACGTAAAAGGAAGAATTATTGGCGCCGGGGGAAGGAATATCAGGGCTTTTGAAAAAGAAACTGGAGTCGAGATTGAACTCGATGAAACCAACGAAATTAGACTTTCTTCTTTTGATTCGGTAAGACGAGAAATTGCCAAAAGGGCCCTCACGGCACTTATTAAAGACCAAAGAATTCAACCTTCAAGGATTGAAGAGGTGGTAAGACAGGTCAAAAGTGAGATGGAGAGCGTACTTTTGGAAGAGGGTCGAAAGATTGCCCAAGAGTGCGGTGTATTTAATTTACCAGTCGAGCTACTAAGCCTTATCGGGCGCTACCGATTTAGAACGTCATACGGGCAAAATTTAGGGCTCCATACAATTGAAGAGACCAAAATAGGAATAGCCATAGCTAACGAGCTAGGAGCCAGCGTCGACATAGTTCGTTTGGGGTGTTTACTACACGACATAGGAAAAGTGGTAACTGAAGAGGAAGGAACTCACGTAGAAGTAGGGGTGTCCACCCTAAAGCGCTTTGGACTTCCAAAAGAGGTAGTTGCCTGTGTTGCCGAGCACCACGAAGATAAACCATTTTCCTCTACCGAGTCGGTCATAGTTTGGACCGCCGATGCAATTTCAGGCTCTCGCCCGGGAGCAAGATATGAACCCCACGAAGAGTATGTCAAAAGAATGGGTAAAATTGAGGAAATCGCTGGGAGCTTTCCCGGGGTGGAATCTGCAATGGCCTTCCAGGCGGGTCGCGACGTTCGGGTTATAGTAAAACCCGAAGAGGTTGATGACGATAAACTTACAATTATTGCTCACGATATTGCCCAGAGACTCGAGAAAGAAACTCAATATGCGGGACAGATTAAAGTTACCGCAATCCGCGAAGTGAGGGCTATTGATACCACAAAAGCGAAGTAATTCTTCGATTTAGCGCAGGACTTACTTGTAATTTTTCCCAAAGACTTGACAATTTTTGTCCATTAGACTATCCTTCTGGACAGAAATGACCAAGAGGGAATTAATTGAACAAGTTGCCCGAAAAGCGCACCTTACCAAAAGGGCGGCCATGGAAGCAGTTGAAGTATTTTTAGATGAAGTAGGCAGGGTTCTTTCTAAAGGCGAAAAAGTAGTTCTTTCCGGATTCGGAACTTTCAGGGTGATTTCTATGAAGGGTAAAACCGTCAAAATTCCGAAGACGGATAAGCTTGTTACCATAAAATCTCACCGTTCCCCGAGATTCACTCCGGGCAAGAAACTCAAGAGGCAAGTCTTAAGATAATTTAAATTTACGTAGTATACTTGGGGTTATAGTGGAAAAAACTATACTCGTTGATCATTTAGTTAAAAACTTCGAAGTAACCGAAAAGACTCCTGGACTAATGGGGGCTTTCTCGACACTTTTCTCGCCAAAAAAGAAAGTAATTCACGCACTAAAAGATATCTCTTTAAGTGTGGGAAAGGGAGAGCTCGTGGGGTTTATCGGTCCAAATGGTGCAGGTAAAACAACTACCCTAAAGATCCTATCGGGTCTTTTATTTCCAACCGCCGGGGTAACCCAGGTACTGGGGTTTGACCCTTGGGAAAGGCGCACCGACTTTCTTAAAAAAATTTCTCTTGTCATGGGACAAAAGAATCAGCTCTGGTGGGATTTGCCGGCAATTGACACGTTCGAGCTAAACCGAGCAATTTATGAAATCCCCACAAGAGTTTACAAAGAGTCACTTGATGAGCTGGTTACACTTCTTGATATAGGGAAACTTCTTAATATCCAGGTAAGGCGTCTTTCTTTGGGACAAAGAATGCGTTTAGAGCTTGTTGCCGCACTTCTTCACCAACCGGAGATTCTATTTTTAGACGAGCCGACAATTGGGCTCGATTTGGTCGCCCAAGAAAAGATGAGAAATTTTATTTACGAATACAATAGGAAGCATCAAGCAACCATCCTTCTTACTTCCCACAACATGGATGACCTTATGGACCTTGCAAGGCGGGTAATAGTAATCGATAAGGGCAGAATTATTTTTGACGGGATATTGGAGGAACTCGTCGCCCGTTTTGCCAAGGAGAAGATAATAAAAGTATCTCTTTCCAAAGAAGACGATTTAAAAAAATTTGACACAATAGGCAAGGTTAAGAGAGTTGCATTCCCTGAAATAGTTCTCTCAGTTCCAAGAACCACTGTGGCGGTGGCGGCTAGCGAAATTCTTCAAAACTTCCCAGTTGAGGATTTAACAATCGAGGAAGTTGCGATTGAGGATATTATTAGAAAAGTTTTCAGGGGAGAGGCTCCTCTAAGGAAAAGAAGGTGAGAAAATATTTAAACGTCTTTAAAATCTCCTTTGCCCAGGAATTTGCCTACCGCCTAAATTTCATCATGTGGAGAGTGAGAAACGTCCTGCAGATTCTAGTCCTTTTTTTTCTCTGGACTACAGTTTTTTCAGACCAAGGACGGGTCATCTTTGGATATGATAAGGCCAAGATCCTAACTTATGTATTTGGAGTTCTAATAGTAAGGGCGCTAGTTTTCTCTGCACGGGCAGTTGATGTTGCCGGGGAAATTTCTAAAGGGGATCTCACGATACTACTTCTTAAGCCTATTAATTATTTTAGATATTGGCTCACACGAGATTTTTCGAGTAAAGTCCTAAACCTCGGTTTTGCTGTCGTTGAAATTGCAATTCTTTTCCCCCTTCTTAAACCTGCAATATTCCTACAAACTAATGGATATTCTCTATTGGGGTTTGCCATATCTCTGACAATTGCCGTACTTCTTTTTTTCACTATTCTCATGGCAACCAATTTTGTTGCTTTTTGGGCACCGCAGGTGGGTTGGGGAGCCCAGTTTTTTGTGATTGTAGTTATGTCAGACTTTTTGGCGGGCTCGCTTTTTCCTCTAGATATTTTGCCGGCCGTCGTTCAAAAGGTACTTTTGTTTACGCCATTTCCCTATCTAATCTTTTTTCCTATTCAAGTTTATCTAGGGAAATTGACGGGTATGGCAATGTGGAGCGGTATCGCAATTAGTCTTTTTTGGCTGGCGGTGTTGTCGATTTTGACTAACAAAATCTGGCGTAGAGGACTTTTGGTTTACCGGGCCGAAGGGAGATAATCTAAATGAAAACGGCAATTAAATACTTTAAGGTGTGGTGGATGATGAGCCGCAACTCTTTTATGCAGATGTTTGCCCAAAGATTTGGGGCGATATTTCTTTTAATCGGAAAGGTTTTGAGGTTTATCTTCTACTTATCATTCATCTACTTCCTGCTTAAAGGGACAGAAACACTCGCCGGATATAATATAAATCAAACTATTTTTTTCTTTCTAACCTTCAGCCTCGTCGACGTCGTTTCCCAGTTTTTCTTTCGTGAGGTTTATAGATTTAGGCCGATGATTGTGACAGGCAGTTTTGATTTGGTTTTGGCAAAGCCCATTAGTCCGCTTTTCCGCTCCCTTATGGGAGGAGCAGATATTCTAGATTTAATCACTATCCCTCCGCTTATTATTGCGGTTTACTTAATAGGAAGCTCACTTCACCCCTCGGGCGTTGAGACTGTCTACTTCCTTTTACTTTTCGTTAATGGACTTTTGATTGCAACCGCCTTTCATATAGCCGTGATTTCTTTGGGTATTATTACCTTGGAAATTGACCATACTGTTATGATTTATAGGGATTTGACTTCTCTTGGCAGGTTTCCCGTAGATATTTATAGAGAACCATTAAGAGGATTTTTAACTTTTTTGGTTCCTGTGGGAATAATGATGACCCTTCCTGCCAAGGCCTTAATGGGCCTTGTGAATCTGCAAGCAGTTGTTCTTTCATTTACTTTGTCATTTGTTCTTATTTTTCTTTCCTTAAAATTTTGGAATTTTGCCCTGACCAAATACTCGAGCGCCAGTAGTTAAAATGAAAAAGCTCTTGGTAATAGAAGGGCCGACGGGAACGGGTAAGACTTCATTGGCGGTTGCCCTTGCGAAAAAATTTGACGGCGAGATAGTTTCTGCTGATTCAAGACAAGTTTATAAGGGTTTTGATGTGGGGACTGGTAAGGACCTACCCCCTGATGCAAAATATAAAACCCAAAACCCCAAATTGGGAGGTTATTATGAAACCCAAGGAATTAGGATATGGGGTTATGATTTAGTCGAGCCCCATGAGGAATTTAGTGTTGCCCAGTATATAAAAATTGTTCGAGTAATTATTGAGGACATTTTCGCTCGAGGAAAACTTCCAATTCTTGTTGGAGGTACAGGGCTTTATATTAAGGGAGTTATCGATGGAATTCCGACGCTTTCAATAAAACCAAACCCTAAACTCAGAAAATCTTTAGAAGAAAAAACCAAAGAAGAATTATTTGAAATTCTAGGAAGGGTTGATCCTGTGAGGGCCGCTTCACTCAACTCTTCTGACAGGAAAAATCCAAGAAGGCTTATTAGAGCGATTGAAGTGGGATTGACAAGATCCAAGCTCGAAAACTCAAAATTTGAGGGAGGCTTGTTATTTATTGGACTTACTACTTCTAAGGAAATATTAAATAAGAGGATAGACGAAAGAGTAGATAAAAGGGTTCAAAAAGGTATTGAGAGCGAAATAAAAGCCTTGATTAAAAATGGAGTCAAGAGGGATAGTCGAGCAATGGATTCGTTGGGATACCGTCAATGGAAAGAGTATTTTAAAAGGCCGAAAAAAGTATCGAAAACTAATGTAATTAAACTTTGGAAGGTTGAAGAGCATAAGTACTCCAAACGTCAAATGACCTGGTTTAAGAAGGACAAAAGAATAAACTGGTTTGATATTTCATTAGCTACTTGGCAAAAAAACGTGGAAAAATTGGTCGAAAAATGGTATAAAGGGGCTTAAGATGCCGAGGAAGATTGAAATTTCTCACAGAACTATAGTATTTACCGTATTTTTCCTGCTTTTTTTGTGGCTTCTATACCTAATCCGCGATATTATATTGGAATTTTTTGTTGCACTTTTGATAATGGCCATACTCGATCCTTTGGTGACTAAACTTTCCAAATTTAAAATCCCCCGGGCAATTTCGGTTCTGGTTGTTTATATACTCACAATAGGTGTTATCTCCCTCACAATTGGAGCAATAATACCTCCTCTGGTCGAGCAGACCGCAGGTTTTGCTGCAGGACTCCCCAAATATCTCGGAAATTTAGGAGTTTCAAGGTTTATTAGCGATGAAATAGTGAGGCAGCTTCTTAACCAGATTGGGATTATCCCGGCACAAGCTCTTAAAATTGGGATTTCTATTTTCTCAAATGTTCTGGGGGTACTCACGGTTCTAATTCTTGCTTTTTACCTTCTTTTAACTCGAGACAAATTGGACGAAGCTTTGGGTTTTTTCTTTGGGGACGACAGGAAGAAAGAAGCGATCAAGTTGATTGACGTTTTGGAGGAAAAACTTGGAGGCTGGGCTAGGGGGGAGCTTGCTCTTATGGCTCTTGTTGGTGTTTCTACATATTTTGGTCTAACTTTATTGGGAATCCCTTTTGCCCTCCCCTTGGCACTTCTTGCGGGTTTACTTGAAATCGTTCCTTATTTAGGCCCAACAATTTCTGCAATACCATCAGTTATCATTGGACTTGGTATCTCCCCGGTAATTGGGCTCGCGGTGGCCGCACTTTACTTTCTTATTCAGCAAGTCGAGAACTATGTATTTGTGCCTAAGGTGATGGAAAAATCTGTAGGCGTTAGTCCAATTATTACTCTTTTGTCTCTTGCCATAGGATTCAGGCTCGCAGGGGTGGTTGGAATCGTAATGTCAGTCCCGATAGTAATCTCCATTCAAGTTCTGGTCAAAAGGTATCTTCTTCCCAAAGAATAAATTACTGGAAAAAAGGCCTATTTTTTGTTATAATACGTTCGCTCTGGAGGTAGGACGACTACTCGCCCTAGGCGAGAGGAAAGTCCAGGCAGCAGAAGGCAGGGTGTCCGCCGTAAGGCGGAGCGGGTAACCGCCAGTAGGAGCCACAGAGACTATGTCGGCTTCAATACTTAAAATGTATTGAAACACGAGTGAAAAGGGGCAATCCTCCCCGCTGCAACCTCCGAAAGGGACGTTATTAGGTGCCTTCCCGAGTCCCGAGGTTTGAGGGCTTAGATGGATTGTCGTTTAGAAACAGAACCTGGCTTATTAGCCTCCAGGGCACATGGATAAAGCCCCTCCCAAAAGGAGGGGCTTTCCTTTTTTGTGGAGTAGCTTGATTCTTCGTGAAAAATCGAGCAAAATGAAATATTAGGGAACGGGGGTGAGAAACTTTTGAACGAACTTTCTTCATGGCAGACGGCACTTCTTGTTTCTTGGAGTGAAGTTTGGACGAGCTTTGTAAGGATTTTACCGAGCCTTTTAGGTGCGGTTGTCGTATTTGCCATCGGACTAATTTTGGCCTATTGGGTAAAAAGACTTCTTCTACAGGGTCTTAGGATGGTACAGCTTGAGAAACTTACCGGAATGGTTGGAGTCGACAGATACCTGGCAAAAGCCGAGATTAAACTTACTTTTGTAGAGCTTTTGGGAACCATTGTTGAATGGATTATTATTTTGGTGTTTTTCTTGGCCGTTGTAGATATTTTAGGCTTATCCGCTGTTTCAATGGTACTTGCCCAGGTTCTGGGATACATACCGAATGTCCTAGCCGCAGCCTTAATTTTTGCGGCAGGTTACTTTGTTGCGAGGCTTGTTGATACATTGGTTAGAGGGGCCTTGGTTTCGGTGGATCACGATTTGGCGAGGCCGGTAGGGAAACTTGCCCGCTGGGTAATTTTGGTAGTCACATTCTTTGCTGCGGTCGACCAGCTACAGATTGCCAGGGGACTAATTTCGACATTTTTCCAGGGACTGACCTACACGGTGGTATTAATCGTCGGTCTTTCTGTTGGACTTGGTGCAAAGGATTTGGTTTCAAGAATTCTAACCGATTGGTACGAGAAGATTAGAAAGTAGGAAGCTTAAGTGAATTTTTTAGCTACTCCTTGAGTTTGGAGGGCGGTATTTTTCTGGCTTTATTATTATTGATTATAAACCCCCGTTTAGTCATAATCAGTTAGCTGCCCATGAAGCTACCTATTGAGACCCTCAAAGCAATTGTCGTTGGAAGTGGATTTGTTACCGAGCGCGATTTTGACGAAGCGGTAGCCTCAGCCTCTGATTTGGGCAGAAAAATTGAGGACGTACTGGTTTTTAGAGGCCTTATATCCGAGGACGCTCTTTCCAAGCTCGTCGCTGAGCACACAAAAGTCCCCCACGCTGCAATCTCCCGCCAGATAATCCCTGATGAGATTTTGGGATTAATTCCGGAAAAGATGGCCCGCACGTATAAAATGGTGCCCTTTGGCAAAAAAGAGGGGAAGCTTCTTCTTGCAATGGAAAACCCCGAGGACTTTGAAGCCTTGGAGTTTGCCAAGCGCCATTCAGGATTAAAGGTAGTTCAGCATTTTGCATCGGGTAGCGAGATAAGACGCGCTCTTGGGCAATACAAAAGAAATATCAGGGCCGATTTTGACAGAATTATTGCCGAAAATGTCAAAAAAGCGGCTAGCAGCGGAAATTTACTTAAAGCAGCTGAAGACCTCCCGATAATTAAGGTTCTCGATACAATACTTATGTATGCAGTTTCCGAGAGGGCCTCAGACATCCACATTGAAACCCAAGCTACTGAAGTCATAGTTCGTTTAAGAGTCGACGGAGTATTAAGAGACATTCTAAAACTTCCAAGAGGAATAGAAGATGCTCTGGTTGCTAGAATTAAAATTCTTTCAAATCTTAAAATCGATGAGCACAGAATTCCCCAAGACGGAAGACACAAATTTAATATTGACGAGGATGTGATTGCTCTTAGGATTTCAATAATTCCAGCCTTTTACGGAGAAAATGTAGTCATGAGGCTGCTTCCCGAATCCACCCGACCTCAGAGTCTGGAAGAGCTCGGTGTTATTGGCAAAAACCTGGAGCTTCTTAATGCAAATTTTAAAAAACCCCACGGAATGATACTCGTCACCGGGCCGACGGGTAGTGGGAAAACAACGACTCTTTATGCTGTTCTCAATATCTTAAACACGATAAAGGTAAACATATGCACAATTGAGGATCCGATTGAATATGGAATGAACCGAATCACCCAAATTCAGGTAAATCCAAAAGCGGGTCTCGATTTTGCTGCGGGGCTTAGGGCGCTTTTGAGGCACGACCCCAACATCATAATGGTCGGAGAAATAAGGGACGAGGAAACTGCAAAAATTGCAGTCCACTCTGCCTTGACTGGCCACTTGGTTCTCTCTACTCTTCACACCAACGACTCTGCCGGAGCGATTCCAAGGTTTCTTGATATGGGCGTTGAAGGCTACTTAGTAGCCTCAACAGTTAATGTAATTGTTGCCCAAAGGCTTATTAGGAAAATTTGCCCGAATTGTATTGTCGAATATCAACCAGAGAAGGCAATAATCACCAAACTCACCGAAGACTTGGGACTCGACCTTAAGAGCCAGAAATTCTACAAAGGCCAGGGATGCGAGGAGTGTCACATGAGCGGATTTTTGGGAAGAATAGGAATTTATGAAGTATTGCCCGTTAGCGAGGCAATTAGAGTGTTGACTTCCGAAAAATCCTCAGCTGATAAAATTCAAAAAGCTGCAGAGGAAGAGGGCCTTATCACCATGCTTCATGACGGAATCAATAAGGTAGCAGCAGGATTAACCACAATTGAGGAGGTTCTCAAGGCCGTAAAAGAAGACTAATATGCCACTTTTTGCATATAAAGCACTCGATACCAAAGGTAAGGTTTTAGAAGATACTGTTCAGGCTACAACAAAAAAAGACGCGGCAACAATACTTTCTGCCAATAACCTTAAGGTTCTCACGATTCAAAATTTAGAAGGGGGAATTGGAAATGCTGTTTTAGGAGGCATCTCGATTTCCGAAAAAGCAACCTTTTGCAGGTTTATGGCAATAATGTTAAGAGCAGGATTGCCGCTACCCGAGGCTCTTGAAATAATTAGGCGCGAATCTACAAACAAAAGGATGCAGAAGATTCTTGCCGATATTTCGTTTCAAACCAGAAAGGGAAGAAATCTTTCTGCAGTTTTATCCCAGTATAAAGAGGATTTCGACTCGGTTTTTTTGACCATAGTAACCGCCGGGGAGCATTCTGGAACTCTCGAGAAATCCTTCGACTATCTCGCCAAGCAGCTTTTGTCATCTTACGAATTTACACAAAAAGTTAAGGGGTCTCTCATGTACCCTGCAGTAATAATTGCCGCCATGGTGGGAGAGGCGCTTCTTATGCTTCTATTTGTGCTTCCCCGCCTCTCGACAGTTTTTTTGAGTCTAGATATTGAGCTTCCGCTCGCTACCAGGCTGATTCTTGATTTTGGAAGGTTTGTCGGGGACAACACGGCTCTTACCATAGGAGTATTTTTGGGATCTATTGTTTTGGCAGTATTTTTATTTATAAACAAAAATACCAGAAGTAGGATATTTTCATTAATAGCCAAGCTTCCAGCGGTGAAAAAAATGGTTGTCGAGATCGACGTCGCACGTTTTGCCAGGACCCTCTCAATACTTCTTAAAAGTGGCGTACCAATAATCGAAACCTTGGAAGTTTCAGCAGGAGCCGTGAGTCAGCCAAAATGGAAGGAAGCAACGAAGCGTTTTTCCGCCCAGGTGGCACGCGGCAAAGCCCTATCTGAAGTAATGCTCGAGGAAAAAATGTTTCCTGCGGTTCTTGCCCAAGCAATAAGAACCGGAGAAGAAACGGGGAGCATGGATGTGGTTTTGGAGGATCTTGCGGATTTTTACGAGAAAGAAGTTGATTATAGTCTCAAAAGAATTACGTCACTTCTTGAACCGGTTCTAATGCTTTTAATCGGTGTCGCGGTTGGAGTGATGGTAGTTTTAATTGTGACCCCAATTTATAGTATTGTGGGAGGACTAGATAATGCACTTTAGGTAATTTATGTCAGAAAAAGTAAGTATTTTAAATTTATTAAAGAAGCGTCCATTTAATATTATTTCGATTTTTCTAGTCCTTGGAATTTTGGCAATTGGAGTAGTTGCCCTATCCGGAGGCCGGATTGCGTCAGATAAAATAAGTCGGGTCGAGATTGAAAGTGGGGGAAGAAGTATTACTGTCAATGAGAACGGACTTGTGGAAATTACAACTGAGGCTGGTACGACCTATTCATCCCTTGACTCTCAAAAGCTCTCAAACCTTTTTAACTACATAAAAAAGAAAGCGGCGGGTCCACAAAAGTTATCTGCCGATAGTCCAGGCAACATTATTGCGATAACCCTTGTTATAGACGGGGAAGAAATAACAATTTATATAGACGCGGACGACCCCGAATTTCAGGATATTATTAATGAAATTTTAGAGGGCTCGGGTGGGGGGGAGGATATATCTGACTATTTTGACGGCGATGGCGATACAGGTCAGGGAGACGAAGACGGAAGTGACGGACAGGGGTTTTTTGATACTACCCCGACCCCAACACAAGGTGTGTCAGCTCCTTCCCCAACTGGGGGAGTTTCCCCTAACTTGTACCTCCCGCCAGGAGTGGCTGATCCGGGAGGAGACTGTACAAGTTGGAATGAAGACATCACAGGTAAAGCCGTAATATCAAACACAGTATGCTTTGAGGAGTAGTACTTACTCTTCTCTCCAAGAAATGAATTCATATTCTCCTGAGGTTGGAAAGAATGGCGGAGGCGTGTAAGTTAAATCTGTATCATATGAGACTGTTCTTGTGACAAAACCCGAAGTGGGTCCCGAACCGAAATTCCAATACGACTTATTGAAAGAAATTATCGCTCCGAGTATTGTTAAGGAGTTTTTAACGGCGCCAGTCGTTCCTCCACACCAGGAGAAATAACCGTGGCGAATTATGTGCCCCGTTTGGGCCATTAAGGCTCCGTCAATTCTAAAGTTAGTTGGTATGTCACGGGTATAATAAATGTCATGCTGTGCAATTAGCCCCAGGGAGTTGGTGTGGTCATAGGCTGCGTAGACTAGGTTATTGGGGATCCAGATGTTGGTGTTATAAGTTCCTATGGGGAATCTTGCTCCAACTACAGTTACCTTTCCCCTCACTGTTCCTTCTACCCAAAGATTGTCTTCGGCAAATATAATAGGTTCATTTGTCACATTATAAGTCGCAATAAAAGTCTCTGAGGTAATTCGCTCATAGCGCCTCTGACACCCGTCTTCCGAGGCGTAGCCATAATAGTAATTAGTGCCAGTAACACTGTTAACAGTGACAGTTCCGTCTGATGCGAAAAGCAGGTGATATCCTTGGGTGCCAGAAGGTGCAAGATAGACGCCGTTTGCCTGGGCGTCGGTTCTCATTTGATCGAAGTCAAACGAAAGCGAAGTAAAATCAATCGCCGGAACAGGGAATTGCCAAAGCCCCTGGGCGCCTCCCGCTCCTGCCCCCCAAACCCCCGGCTTGGTTTGGGCAGGATTACAGCCAGTTTCACTTCCACAGGTATAGGTATCACGAGCTGAGGTTACGAGTGAGGTATTGAATCCGTCCATACGAATGCCGTTATTGGAGTGAACACGGCCATTAACTGTTATTCCGCTTCCATACCAGGAACTGGCATTTGAAAGGAAAGAATATTGGGCGAGAGATGGCTGGCCGTATTGGGCAATTATGCTCCTTTTTACGTTTTCATAGTCGTTGTTCCAACCGGTTGATTTTATTTCGACAATTGAGGAGCCAGTAAGCGGTTGAGTGACTTCTACATTATATTTTCCTACCGAAGCTCCCTGGGGGTCTAGGTAATCGTGGATGCCAACGTCGCTTGTGAAATCGTCTGGGTCATGGGCTAGGTGCCACTTGTAATAGTTGACGCCGGATTCTGCTATGTGCAGGGATTCCTCGGAAGCGACCTGCCTATGGGAAAAATCAAGTTGAAGTGAGATTGCAAGAAGCATCCCAAAAATTACTATCAAGAAAGACCCTGTAATAACAAGAAGCGCTGGTGTGATTACCCCTTTCATAATTACAAATTTTCCTTGAGCATTCTCACTTGGACGTATGATTCTAGTATATAATCTTTTTCGGGTTCATTCGCCCTGGCATTTAGGCGCAAGTATATTCGCATAAGTTTTGTATCGGAAAGCCTGACCGGAGAAGGTAAGGGATTATTAACGGTATCTTCAGGCCATTCACCATTATAGTAAGTAAAAACCGGAGTAATCCCGTTTCGTACCTTATCGGTGATCACAAAAACCTTTTCGTTTGCCAAGGGGTAAGTTACCGGATAACCGACGGGTTCGGTGACACCCTTACTAAAAGTTGTTCCATTTAGCTCGTAGCGTACCCTCTCGGAAGCTCCGTCTGAATCTATGTCAGAAAAAAATATGAATTGAAAATCAAATGCCGCCTCCATCGGATATGCCCCGTTGTCGCCGCTTCTTGCGGTTCTGACCTCTTTTACCATTTGCTTTATTGCATTATTTGCATCATCAACCGCCACATAATTATTCCAAATGAGTACTTGGTTTTTTGAAATGAAAGATTGGAGTGTGACAAAAGCAAGCCCCAGGACACCAATTAAAACTAAAGATATGAGAAGTTCAATAATGGTAACTCCCGACTGTCTTGATTTTTTCATTGGGGTGTTAAAAGAATAACTTCTTTAGTTTTACCCGAAACTATTATTGCTCCCGAGAAGTCTAAGTAGCCTGCGGCAGTTGCCTCAAGAGTATATGTTTGTCCTGAGAGTGACGGCCAGAAGATTTGTCCCCAATCGACCTCCGTTGTGTCTCCAGTAAATCCATCAGGTTCATATGAACCCGAGAAAGAGAGTCTTCCTGAAACCGAGGCGATGGGCGTTGAGGTTACGCCGTCTTTAAACACGGCCCAGAGATTGTTCGCAGTCACTCCCGTTACTGCGAAATTAAAGTTAGTTGTCGTGTTGGGTAAAATAGAAAGTGGAGTAAGAGGATTGGTAGCTGAGACGTCATAAGCTGAACCTGTGGGCAGAAGTACAGAATAATTATCCCACTCAAGATTGGTTACATTTTGAACACCATTTGCGTCAGTTGTAAACTCCTCGTCGTATTTATAAACGGGTTCGTCGCTCACGTCTGTGCCAATTACCTTCTCACCCCTTAGTCTAAAAGAGACTCCGGGAAGTGGAGTAAATTCGGCGGTTTTATCACTTCGAGAGGTAACATTAAGGGTGCTCACCCTATCGATTGCGAAGCTAATTTCGGTTAAGGCCCCAGCGAGAATACTTGCGTGGGGTTTATTGGGATTGGCAACCTCAGATTGCGAGTAGGTCTTATCGGTTGAATAATTGGTCTTAGAAACTGTTATTTCGTAACAAGCAACGCAAGTTGGGGTTCCTGGAAGAACCACGCGTCCGTTATCGGCCGTTTGCAAAGTAAGGTCCACGGGAGGAGCGACAGAACTTGCCACAATATGAATGTCAGCCTGGGGAACTGGTTGAGCATTTGCGTCAAAAACCAGAATTGAAAGAGTTCCCCCACCGGCTGCGGTTTCTATTCCTTTTGGAGAAATGTCGGTAATTAAAGTAACTGGATTGATATTTGAAGCTGCGAGTCCTCCCCAAGAAATATCAATTCTGACCTTTTTATAGTCAGTTGGAAGAAGATCATCAGGCACAAGTCCGTCAAAAGGATCGTCATAATAAATTACGGCAACCCTAACTACATAATTGAGGCCGTTTCTTTCGATGTTTTCTACCTGGGGAATGGCTCCTGCAGGAATTCCGCCTTGCGTTCCGACATCGTCATATGGCAAATTTCTTATATATTCTGCTTTCTCTTGGGCGAGGTGACGGGCTGCAATTCTTGCTCGATTAAAGGAGATTATTTCATAGGAAAGAGCGCTTAATCTAAAAAGAGTTAGTCCTAAAATAGAAAGAACTGCAACGGCAATAATTAGGTCGATATAGAATTGTCCCCGAACTAAGTTTTCTTTTAAAGTGAGGTACTTGGGCATCTAAATTTAGTATAACATTGCCGCACTCGCCCCGTGAGACAAGATGTGTGTATAATCGTTAGTAGGGTACGCTTTAGTATCCTCGCTGCCCATGCAAAGAAAATCTTTTGTAGCACTATCTTTCACTCGCCAAAAACTTCAAGTAGTGAAGCTAAATTCGGGTAAAACTCATGTAGAAAAATTTGCCAGCATTGATTTGCCACAAGGTCTAATTTCTGATTTCGAGGTGGTAAATCCGCAGGGACTTTCGGTTGTTATTAAAAACGTTTGGCGAGAGCTTCATTTAAATGAAAAAACTGTGGGAGTTGTAGTTCCAGAGTTTTCAAGCTTTGTTAAGCCTTTGGAACTTCCCAAAATTGATATTGCGGAACTCGACGAAGCTGTTCGCTGGCAGGCTCAAGAGTTTCTTCCTTCGGGATCGAGCGAGATGGTGATGGATTGGAAGATAGTAGGAGAGACTCCCGAAAAATATCACATCCTGACTCTTGCAATGAAAAAGGCGATATTAGCGGGCTACGTTGACGCGGTTTCAACGGCAGGCCTATTTCCGCTGCTAGTTAAAACCCCGTCTCTCACCCTTAACACCCTAAGCGGCAAAGATCCTTCGGGAAAATTAATTGTCTATTCCAATTTCGGGGAGACAATTTTGATTGTTGCCCATGGGGAGAAAATTCTGGGAAGCTCTGTAGTTTCCCCTGAAGATAATGCAGATGTTGCACAAAGGGCGGCAGCTATTGTCAAGCATTATAGGGAGGTCGATGTTAAAAGAGTCTTTATCGGAGGAGCCGAGGCTACACAGGCTTATGCACTCGCGATAGGTAAGGCCTTAGCAAAACCCGTAGAGGTCCTAAAAACAAGCGTGCATGGATTTCCCCCGGACCAAATACAAAAATACCTCGTAACAACTTCCTTGGCGCAGGCAAGTAGTGTCGGCCCTTCGGATGAAACTACAATAAACTTATTGCCGAGCTCGTGGGTCAAAAGATATGAAGGTAAAAGGTTAAAATCTCAAATTTGGGGCCTACTTTTCCTCTCCACTCTAATAATTTTAGGTTGTCTCATCGTTACGGGTGGAGCTTATTTTTATCTCGGGGGAGAAGCAAGCAAAATTTCAGCGCAAATTGAGGCTAAAAATACCTCTGTCCCCCCGGAGCTTACGTCAAAGATAGAAGAGGTTAATACAACATCCGCCAAGGTACTCGCCATTTCTGAAGTTTTCAAAACTCCACAAGAGGTGATAAATGCCATACTTTCTGTAAAACCCGATGAGGTAACAATCGTCGAATATAAGTTAGACCTTGATACGGGAAAAATAAATTTCGCAGGCATTGCGGCAACGCGAGAATCTCTGGTCAAATTTAAATCCGGACTTGAAGAAAATCCAGACTTCTCGGCCATTTCCATTCCAATATCCAGCTTTGAGAAAGATATCGATTTAGAGTACGAGGTAAGCCTTATATTTGTTCCGGCGGCGAAGAAAGCTGGGTCAACACCCAGGATTCCACAAAATGTTAAAGACACAAACACCCCAGGTATCTGACAAGGAGAAAGTCCAAGTAGCTACACAGGCTCCTGTTAAAGGGGTAAAGCCCGCTCTTTCCCAAAATGTAAAACCGCAAAAGGTAAATGACGAAGAGGAGGTAATGGAGGTATTTGAGGAAGGCGGAGGTATCAAAAAGGGAAGTTTTATTTCAAATTTATTAATTAGAGCAGCGATACTCGCCTTCATCAATCTAATTGGAGTCGCTGGAATTATTTATTTTGACCGAAAAATTCCAGAGAAAGCGTTAGAGGTAAAGAGCTTCAGGAGTGAACAACTTGGAATAAGTGCGCAAAATTCGGAGATTATAAAACGGGATATTGAGGAGAGTAAGGAGCTTGCCGATAAGCTTTTTTCTCTTTTCCCAGACGACGAAGGTCTTGTGAATTTTGCAAATGAATTAGATAGAATAAAGGCGGAAGGCAAAATTGTAGGTTTTTCTTTTGCAACGGAAGAAGCGGTCAAAGATAAGACGGGATCTATCGGAATACCGGTACTAATTGAAATTAAAGGGACTTGGGCCGAGATAGATACTGACCTACAAAAAATACAGAAGCTTCCCTATCTCCTTCGGCCAATACAAGTCAGTGCCGCGCCGGCTCCGGAGGAGGGACTAATCGATCTTAAGTTTGGAGGATTTTTATATGTTGGGAAAGACTTTGGCAAAAATTGACCGGTTCTACCCGATCTTGGGGGTGGTGCTTATTGCGCTTTTTATACTCGTGATTTTCTCACTAAAGAGTGTTCTTTTTGGCATAGTTTTAGCTAGTGAATTCGATCCCGACATAGCTGAGGCAAAGACTAGGATCGATTCGGATAACCTTATTAAGGCCCACAAGGCGGCCTTTGAGAAGGAGGTTTTAAGACTTAACTTGGCCCAGTGAACTTTTAGCCATATAATTAAATTAGATGAAACGATTTAAAGCATTTACACTGATTGAACTGCTTTTGACAATTGCCATAATAGGCATTTTAGCGACAATCTCCATTACCGCTTTAAATCCCCAGAGGCAGCTCGCCAAGGCTCGCGACACACAAAGAAAAACAGACATTTATTCTATCGCGTCAGCAATCTATCAGTTCTCTTCGGAACATTCGGGGGATTTGCCAGATACGGACGGTGACCCTCTCACTAGTAACTTTCCGGCCGTGGTTACTTGTATTGGTACCGGGGGAGGATGTTTTAACCTTGGCGCCGCGGGAGATACAGAGCCAATAATTCCAACCTATTTGGCTACGATGCCATATGACCCAATGACTGGGGATCAAGCTGACACAGACTACAGCGTAAATGTCGACGCTAACGGAAGGATTGTAGTCTCTGCGGTGGGAGAGGTTGAACCAGTCATTTCCGTCACAAAATAACTAAATTTGAAATATTCGATGCCAACAAATGATAGCAACCAAAGCTCCAGCGATACAGAGATAGATCAACAAAAAGAAGAATTTATCTCCTTAGTCGCGCACGAGTTTCGCGCCCCCCTAACTGCAATCAAAGGGTATCTTTCAATGATTCTTGAGGGTGACGCGGGGAACATTTCGGATAAAGCCCGAGGTTTTATAGCTGATGCTCTAGCTGTTAACGAGAGACTTGTGAGGTTAGTAAATAACATGCTCAACGTTTCAAGGATTGAAAAGGGGAAGCTAGTTTTTCAAATGGAAAAGGTAAACCTTTCAAGAATTGCAAGCGTGGCACTTGACAATTTTAGGGCGGAGGCGGACAGGAAAGGACTCAAGTTTTCTCTCGAAATACCGTCGAGGATTGATGATCTTATCTATATTGACGTGGATAAGATAAATGAGGTTGTGGCAAATCTGGTTAGTAACGCAGTTAAATACACAGAAAATGGTTTCGTAAAGATAAAGGTTTCAAATCCAAGTGAGGGAGTAATAAGGCTCGAGGTTAACGATTCGGGCCCGGGGATTTCCCAGGAGGAGCAAAGACTGCTTTTTAGAAAATTTTATAGGGTTGAGTCAACCGCAGGAAAAACTGTTGGAAGTGGACTGGGCCTTTATATTTGTAAACTTCTAGTTGAGAAATTTAGTGGAAAAATCGGGGTAGAGAGTGACCTCGATAAAGGTAGCACCTTTTGGTTTGAGCTTACGACTGTAAAGAAGGAAGAAAGTTAAAATTTTTGAGCTTGAAAAGCTCGCGAGCTTAGGGTTATAGTGTTAAGGCATATGGACGACATTCAAAAACAATCGGGAATAGAACCGGCTGCACAAACGGCGGAAGAGAAAAAATCTGCTGGGCCGACTGTTCTATTTATTGAGGACGATTCTCTCCTTCTTAAAATGTATCAAACAAAATTTGAAAGCGAAGGTTTTAAAGTCATTTCTGCACTAGATGGGGAAGAGGGATTAAGTGCCGCACTTGAACAGAATGTGGACCTTATTATTTTAGACATTATGATGCCAAGACTTTCTGGCTTGGATATGCTATCAAAGTACAGACAGGACGTTAAAGGCAAGGGCGTTCCCGTAATAATCCTTACCAATTTGACACGGGAGGAGGAAATGAAAAGGGCAAAAGAACTCGGAGTCAAGGAGTTTATAGTCAAGGCGGACTACACCCCTAGCGAAGTTGTTCGTAAGATTAAAGATTACTTAGGTAAATAATTTATGGGAAGCTCCCCGCAAGTCGAAGACGCTATAAAAACTTTTGCTTTTGGGGGTTTTTTAACCGCCTCAACCCTCATTATCGGCTTTAACTTCAAAGTATTTAACAACATTTTTAAGGAAAATGCTCGTCAGTATTGGTGGTTATTTTTGATCTCGGCCTTCATCCCCATTGCACTCGTGCTTTCAATATTTAGCTATTTTTTCTCCTAGCTTAAACGTAGCTTTAATATGCTCCTTTTCCAGATAATATTAGAGGTATGGTTTTTACTATTATTGTCATATCAAGAATGAATGACTGATTATTTAGATAGTAAAAATCGTATTCCAAATTTTCCTCCAAAGGAAGATCTTTTCTCCCCAGTATTTGCCAAAGGCCCGTTAGGCCAGGTTTTGCCTCTAGCCTTTTCGCCTGCCAAGGACTGTATTTAGCCACCTTCTGCGGCATTTCGGGCCTTGGGCCAACCATACTCATTTCCCCTTTAATTACATTTATAAGTTGAGGCAGTTCATCGAGGCTAGTTTTTCTTAAAAATTTTCCGATACTTGTTATTCTTTGGTCGGAAAGTGTCCTCGGGCCATCTGCGTATTTGGCAGAACCCTTTTTCATTGTCCGAAATTTCAACATATAAAAAATTTTTCCTGCCTGCCCCACCCTTTTTTGTTTTAGAGTCGCGGGTGTTCCGTCGGTAAGAATTATTGCCGAACTTATGATCAACCAAAAAGGGGAAGTAGTTATATAAAGGATTGATGAAAAGGCTATATCGAAAATCCGCTTGGGTATGCCCGTCCACCAACCTTTTTGGCTGCGCCAAAGCTCAAAGGAGGGGATACTTTCAAGGCGTGATACGTCGACTACACCGCTGACTAAGCCAAATATTGAAGAAACTACCCTAAAGCGCACATTTCTTTTAGGATATTTTGCCATAATATTTAAGATTTTTGCGTGGGAAAGTGTGGGATCTGTAATGTAAACCTCATCTACTCTTTCTTTCTCCATGATCTTTTCAATATCGTCAATCTTTCCGATAACGGGAAAATTCTTTCGATTCGTCGCCCTATCGTCGATAAAACCTACAAGTTGGTAACCGATGGGTACATAGCTTTTTAGGCGTCTGGCGAGTTCTCGTCCAGGACGCCCCGCCCCTATAATTAGAATTCGAATATGTCCTATTCCTTTTTTGTATAGCTTTTGAATGAAAGAGCGAACGGCCGTCCTTCCGAGATTTGTAAGAACCACCAAAAAGGCCGAGGTTAGAACTACAATTATTCTTGAGTAGTCATATTTATATAAATAGGATCCAGCCATAATGAGAAGTGCCCAGATTGCTACCGCCTTTGT
>CAYNFU010000011.1:0-19745 GCA_964396785.1 uncultured Gammaproteobacteria bacterium
TCGCTTATAAAAAGCCCGATGGGTGAAAATTTCTCGGAATAGAATCCTCCGTTTACCAAATTTCTACATATTCCTTCATTAATAATTTCTTCTGAAGTTTTCTGTTCTGAAAAGTTGGGCAAAAGCTTTAATCTTGAAGCGTCTGTTACCTTAACCGTCGCAAAAGAATATTCTTCGCCTTCGAAAGAAAGAGTTGAAACTCCTTTAACCGCAGGCGTTGGGGAAAGACTTGGAATTTGGAGAGGAGTCTTATTTCCCAATTTAAACATTAAAAGTCCCGCTCCAGCTAATGCAATCAATAAAAATAATATGAATAATATTTTCTTCATACCACAAAATGACCCCGCTTCTTCCAGCCCTAGGGCTGGACGGGCGATACCTCTAGGGTATCAGATAGTGAAGCAGGGTCAAAATGAGTATAAGCTACGATGTCAAGAAAATCCCATTTATGCTACATTTAAGGCATGTCCCCTCTAAAGAAATTTTTTGGCGTGGTTTTTGCTTCACTCCTTCTTATAATCCTCTTTGTTGGCAAGGCTTATGCTCAGGACGATACGGGCTGGACAATTGAGAGTTTTAAGTCAGATATTAGGATAAACTCCGATACAACTGTCGATGTAACCGAAACGATAATTGTAGATTTTGACGGCCTTGCTAAGCACGGAATTTATAGAACGATTCCGGTTAAATACCAAACCCAATACGGGAATAACTTAAATATCCGTTTAAATCTTCTTTCTGTGAGAGACTCTGGTGGAGATAAATTAGAAACAAAAATCACAAAAGAGGGGAGTAACACAAAAATAAGAATCGGCGATCCAGATTTTACAATTTCTGGGAGAAATACATATGTAATTACCTACAAAGTAAGCCAGGTAATAACAACCCCGGGAGAAAATGCAGAATTTTATTGGAACGTAACCGGCAACGACTGGCCGGTTCCCATATTGTCCGCCACCGCAAATATCTATACTCCCGATGGAAGCCTCGTTAATACCATCTGCTTTACGGGTTACTTTGGGAGTCAGGCGCATAATTGCTCGGCCTCGAAAGAGGGTAACACCGCAATATTTTCGACCAAAAACATAGAACCCCAAGAGGGCTTAACCATAGCCCTCGCCCTAAATAAATCTGCCTTTACTTTTCCCTCGGGAAGTCAAAAGTTTTTATACTTCTTAATGGACAATTGGCTTTATCTTGTTCCCATTTTGGTTTTAATTATTATGTTCAGGCTCTATATGCTAAAGGGCAGAGACAAGAAATTTATCGATATTTTTAACGAAGAGTTGGGGGAGGAGCCGGTTCCATTCCTTGAAAGTCTAAATGCAATATCAACCACTATTAGTCCTCCAAAGGGAATGTCTCCAGGAGAGGTAGGGACCCTGATTGACGAACGGGCTCACTTAAGGGATATAACCGCAACCGTAATTGACCTCGCCAGACAAGGTTTTATCGCGGTAGTCGAGGAGCCCAAAAAAGGCTTGTTTGGAAAAGCCAAATTTGTTCTTACATATAACGAAAAGGAAGAAAGTGGGCTCAAGCCTTATGAACTCTCGATTCTTGATATGCTATTCACTGAGAAGCGGGATATTCCCGCGGTATTAACCAAACTCCATCCTAAAGCCTACCAGAGCCTCAAGGAAGCAGAAAAGAATCTTTATGAAGATCTGACTATGAATGGCTATTTTGAGGGGCGGCCGGACGAGGTTAGAAATAAGTACCTGGCGGTTGGAATTATCACTATTTTTGCGGGAATTTTTTTGGGAGGCGGACTTGCACCTTTTATCGTAAGCCCCGCCTCTTTTTTCTTTGCCTTTATTGCATCAGGGCTTATTATCGTCGCCTTCTCATTTTTTATGCCGGCAAGAACCGGTAAAGGGAGAAAGGTTTTGGCCGAAATTGTCGGATTTAAAGAGGTTTTAAATCTTGGGAGCTGGCGCACAAAAGTTTATGAAAAACACAATTTTTTTGAAGAGGTTTTGCCTTATGCGATTGCATTTGGGATTACCGAAAAGTTCATTACTGCCTTCAAAGACGCCGACATCAAAAATCTTTCTTGGTACAAAGGAACTGGTAGCGGAATTGTCTACTTTAATGCCTCTCTAGCTTCCATTAATAGTGGGCTGGGATCAGGAATCTCCGCCTCAAGACCCAAGGGAGCTTCTTCCGGGGGATCGGGTTTTGGAGGCGGGGGATTTTCCGGTGGAGGTTTTGGAGGAGGTGGGGGAGGAAGTTGGTAGTACTTGAGATATAACTCCAATTCCTTGTAGAATAAAACTATGGCACTTGTGGTACTTAAGAAAGACGGAACGACCGAAGATTGGGACTTAGAAAAAGTAGGCCATTCTATAACTAACGCCGGAGGGACCGTGGAGGAGGCAGAGGCTATAACAAAACTCATTGACATTTGGGCCCACAGATTTGCTGAAAATGAGGTTGTAAAGTCGGTGGATGTTAAAGCCAAGGCAGTTGAGATTATGAAGGCAGTTAACTCCGCCTTTACGACCGCCTACGAGGAATATCAAAAGGTTAGGTAGCCCCTTTCCCCATTGCTTATTAGCCTCAAAAAAGATAAAATATGAGTAGGCGTTGAGCCTGATTTTTATGTCCGACATTGGTAAAGTCCAACCCACAGAAATAACCTCGGAGCTCTCTCAAAGTTACCTCGACTATGCAATGAGTGTCATTGTAGCGCGTGCCCTCCCCGACGTCAGAGACGGGCTAAAGCCGGTTCATAGGCGAATCCTTTATGCAATGCATCTTCTTGGCCTTCACTCATCCTCTTCATTCTCCAAGTCCGCCAAAATAGTAGGAGAAGTTCTTGGTAAATACCATCCACACGGGGACGTCCCGGTTTACGACGCCCTGGTTCGACTTGCCCAGGATTTTTCTATGCGCTACCCCTTGGTTCGGGGACAAGGAAATTTCGGGAGTGTGGACGGGGACCCACCCGCCGCCATGCGTTATACAGAGGTTAAGCTTGCTCAAATTTCTGATTTTATGTTGACAGATATAGAGAAGGAAACGGTTGAGTTTATGGACAACTTTGACGCAACCCTGAAGGAACCCATTTATCTTCCGGCCCTTCTTCCAAACCTACTTCTCATGGGATCTGAAGGAATTGCGGTCGGAATGGCGACCAAAATCCCTCCTCATAACTTGGGCGAGGTGGTAGATGCGGTTATCGCAACTATTAAAAAGGGAAAGGTCATTTCTGAGGCTAAAGAACAAGAGAAAAAGACCGATTTTGTTATCAAAAAAATCAATTTAGTAGCTTCAGGTGAGGAAAAAGGGCTCACCGAAAAAGAAATTAATCCCAGCGCCATTTCTTTCGACAGCGAAATCTCAATTGAAGAGTTAACCCGGCTTATCCCTGGACCTGATTTTCCGACAGCCGGAGCAATATATGACGCAAATAGCCTTACCGAGGTCTATGCCACGGGTCGCGGAAAAGTAAGCGTCAGGGGAATTGCCGAAATTAAGGAAGGGAAAAAAGGGAAATCTCAGATAGTAATAACCGAGATTCCTTACCAGGTAAATAAGGCCGAAATGGTTGCCAGAATCGCAGAACTCGTCAAAGAAAAGAAAATCGTGGGAATTTCTGACCTCAGGGATGAGAGCGACAAGGAAGGGATGACCGTAGTTGTCGAGCTTAAGCGTGATGCAAAACCCAAGGCGGTTTTAAATAACATTTATAAACACACCAAGCTTCAGTCGACTTTTCCCGCAAATTTTGTGGCCCTCGTTGACGGTACTCCCCACACCTTGGGTCTGAAACAGATATTGGTTGAGTACATAAAGCACAGGCAAAGGGTCATAACCAGGAGAACCATATACGAGCTTACAGAGGCCAAAAGAAGGGCGCATATTTTAGAAGGGCTAAAAATTGCCCTCGATAACCTGGACGCCGTCATTAAAACAATTAGGGCAAGCCGAACCCAGGATGACGCCAAAAATAATTTGGTGAGGAAATTTGGCTTAACCGAGATTCAGGCAACGGCAATTCTTGATATGCAGCTAAGGCGCCTGGCCGCCCTAGAGAGGGAAAAAATCGAGAAAGAATACCAGGAAATGAAGAAACTGATTGACTCCTTAACTCTTATTCTTAAAAACCCAGGGAGGGTCTTGGATATCATAGTCAAAGAAGTAACAGAATTAAAAGAAAAGTATGGAGACCCAAGGCGTACCAAGATTTATAAAGCGGCAGTCGGGGAATTCTCTGAGGAAGACTTGGTAGCCAAAGAAGAAACGCTAATTACAGTTACTAAGACGGGCTACATTAAAAGGGTTCCGAGGGGCACTTATAAAGCCCAGAGGCGTGGAGGCAAGGGCGTTGTAGGCATGACTACAAAAGAGGAAGATGAAATTTCGCATTTCCTCACAGCATCCACCCACGACATGATATTATTTTTTACAGATAAGGGAAGGGTCTTTGGTACTAAGGCTTGGGAAATACCTGAAACTTCGCGTCAGGCCAAAGGACAAGCGCTTGTTAACCTTCTTAATTTGGAGCAGGGGGAAGAAATCCGATCAATTTTGCCTTTAGAGAAAAATGGTTCTGGCAAAAATTTAATTTTAGCTACACTTTCAGGCTTGGTTAAAAAAACCCCAATCTCCCAGTATGAGAATTTGCGGGTTTCAGGGTTAATTGCAATAAGGCTAAGGGGGGTTGACAAACTTGTTTCTGCCCATCTAACAAGCGGAAACGATCATATTTTGATATTAAGCAAAAAGGGCAAGGCTATACGCTTCCCGGAAGTTAATGCCAGGCCCATGGGGAGAGCAACTTCAGGAGTAACTGGAATGAAACTGGAACCTGGGGACGAGGTTATTTCTATGGAAGTTTTTGCAGGGAAACCTCCAAAGAAAAAGGACAAAAGAATAAAACTTTTCCGCGATATTTTAACTATTTCTCAAAAGGGGATAGGTAAAAGGACGGGGGTGCACTTATTCCCAATCCAAAGAAGAAGCGGTAAGGGTGTTAAGGCGGCAGTAGTTAATGATAGAACTGGAAATTTGGCTGCGGCCATAATGCTCACCCAAAAAATAGAACAGGTTGTGATAACCTCGAGGGGTGGCCAGGTAATAAAGCTTCCTGTTAAAAATATCCCCCAACTCGGGCGGGCTACCCAAGGAGTAATACTTATGCGCTTTGCTTCCAAAACCGACTCTGTAGCAGCCGTTGCCTGTCTCGAAAAAGAAAGCGTCGAAGAAGAAGTTTAGCCTTTTAAAAATAGAGAGAATTCTTCATGATAGGGATAGTGGTGATCGTTCCTTTCTTTTTTGATCACTTTAATTTTGGGGTTAACGCCTGCTAAAAAGTTCTCAACCTCATCATAACTTGCAAACGGGTCACCCGAGTTTTGAAAGCAAATAATTTTTTCACCCGGTATACCCACAAGGCCTTCTTTAAATTTTTCTTTCCTCTCCTTCGAAACTGACGGAATTCCACAAAGAATAATTTTTCCAATTTTACCTTTTAATAGGGGAGTAAGAAGAACGGTTATCATGGTGCCAACTGATTTGGCGATAACATTGACTTCGTCTTTTCCTACCTCTTTAAGTATTCTTGCGATTTCTCTTTTGGGAGAAAGGCTTCCCTTGGCCTGCCAATGTTCCCAATTATGAACAATGACTTTATGTCCCAAATTAAGTTCCGTCTTAATCTCTTCCGCCCAATCCTTATTGTGGAGTGAATAGCCTGGAAGGATAATAGTTACCACATTAGCTTTCAGAGTCACGCAATACGGCAGTATACAAGTGACCGTCGACAAATAAAATTAGTTCATTAGCAATACTTAATGAGTTTGACATAACCAAGGCTTTTTCTTCACTTATATTTCTATTACGAATTTTAAATTTGACCGTTCCTTCCGACCCAAAAGGTATTATCCCTTTTCTTATTAGTGATTGTAGAAGCATATCTACCTCCTCCCGAAAGATAAAAGCACCTATCCAATCCTCGTCAAAAGTAAGTACGTCTTTTCCGATTGGAAGAGAAACTAGGACTTCCGATTCCTTACTCGCCAACCCCATAATCACCAATAATAATATTTCTTGTTTTCAATTTCCACCCTTTCCATGAAAGGCCGAGTGGATATCTCTTAGCTGTTTATTGGTTACATGAGTATAAATCTGGGTTGTAGAGACGTTTTTATGCCCAAGCATCTCCTGAACGCTCCTTAGATCCGCCCCAGCCATAAGAAGGTCCGTCGCAAAAGAATTGTGGCTAACAAAGCCGTCCGTTATTAAGTTCTGGGTAGGAGAAACTGTAAAATCAAAAACGCTGTAGCGTGGAGAGGGGAGTCTTTTTATTTTTTTCACCTTCAGCCATTTTGTATTTTCGGCATTATAAATATTTTTGAGAATTTTTAATTTTTGACCGTGATAATTGAACCTTTCTATTTGTCTTATGAATTTGGCCACGGTCGATCGCAGTGGTACCATGGCGTTAAAGTATCTATTGGATTTTATTTTCTCATTTAAGGCCAAGGCGTAGCGAAATCCTACCTTGCCGTCTTTTTCTAGCTCCGAGAAGATTTCGCCTAAAATCTTCTGCACTGGAAGTTTTTCCTCTTGCCCTTTTGAATCCGCATTTAAGGTTTTTGCCTTAAGTGTCGGGATTAACTTTAAGAAAAGATCCTGGTCTTTCTTCCCCAGAATCTGAAGGGTATAAAACTTGTGTTTAAACTCCCTGCCTTGTGGAAGAGTGACACTCCTGTCTCTTTCTAAAAGATGGGCATCTATTCCGAGTCTTAAGAGCATCATTTGGATATCTTTCAGAAACTCTTTCGAGGAAGAAAATATTCTCGGGTCATGGAAAGAATTTCCCTCGGCATCATAAATCCCGGCGATAAAACTCACAATCTCTTCTTCGCTGGAATTTAACACAGGAGTGGGAACTCTTTTATCTTTGGCTAGTCCACCACAGCCTATCTCTATGAGAAAATTTACAAACTGATCCGAGTAAAAATTGAGACGAAATGAATTTGAGGAAGGATTTTTTTCAATTCTGGCCTTTCCACCCAGACAAGTAAGGATAATTTTCTTATAAAATTCTAGGATTTTTCTATCTTTATCGTGAATTATAACTCCACGTCTAGCACGACTTATTACTCCGTCTCCCAAGATGTATCCGACAAGTCGTGATAGAAAAGGATTTAAATATTTTTTACCAATTAGGTCTATTTTCTTGACAGCCATGACATAATCCCCAAGTTTAAGCTGTTTTACGAAAACCTCGCAAAGCCCATTTTCATTCAAGGTAAATAGCCTGTGGTTGGGAGAACAAATGAGTTCGTATCCGTCAGCCCAAATCGAATAAAGAGAGGAAATATGACTCTCTTTGCCTACGACTTTTGCTCCCCTTACTTCTCCTTTGGAAAAATCCATTCCCAATACTGAATCTTCTTGAGAGAAGTAAAGTTTGCGTGCGGAGACTATTCCGGGGTTAGCCGTAAAAATCCGTGTTTCCGGATGCAGACAATGTCTGAGAACGTGGGGGGTTGCGTCAACCGGGAGTTTTATCTTCCTGGCATATTTTTTAATCATCCTCTGGACCGAGCGGGGAGTAAGCCGCATTTTTTCATCCGGTGTGGTTGGCTCGACTTTGCCTTTATGCCTTATAAAAAGGGGTTTATAGTGGTCTCTCCTTTCTCCCAGGTACTTATGAAGCCATTCTGCCGCACGAGTGGAAAGAAATACCACTCTTGCCCTACCTCCTTTTCCTACAATACCAAATTCTCTCCTGTCTAGGTCAATCTTGTCGCGATCAAGTTTAACTAGTTCCGAAACCCTAAGACCAGTTGAAAAAAATACTTCTAATATTGCTTTATCGCGCTTTCCTTGAATGGTTGATAGGGAAGGGGAGTTAAGGAGTCTATCTACCTGGTCCCCAGAGAGGAATTTAACCTGCCTCTCCGGAATCTTGGGTAAGTCGATTTTTTCTGGAGCCAAAACTTTGTAGTCATTTTTTATTAGCCACTTAAGAAAACTCCTTAAAGCAATTGCATGATAACCTTGGGTTTTTCTACCTATGGTTCCCCCTTTGCCGTCGGGAAGGCCAGATAGGTGTACCCTAAAACGCCTGACTATCTCGGAATTAATATCGGTGAGTCCCTGGTGGATATGCTCGACTCCGAGCCATCCTATAAATCTATTTAAATAGTGCCGATAGTTTCTTATTGTTAGGGGAGAAGCGCCGCGTTCGACCTGAAGATAATCTAAGAATTCTTCTATTTTCTTGCCAATTTCACTCTTACTAGCTGGGGCAGTATCAGCCACTTATACAATCAGGTTAGCAAGTTTGGGTTAGTATGTCAAGATTGTGCGACACATCTATACTAACCGTCTTGTCAGTTCCAAAAATGCATAGGCTAGATTGGACATACTTCTTGGGTCTTGCGATCTTATGAGCCTACTTCCAGCGTAGCTAAAGTCCAGATTCCAAGGCTGATTAACCATAACCACACCTGCTTTGGTTCTATTCAGAATATCGAGTGCATCTTCGGCCACATCTTCAAAATGCCACTCAATTCCTTTGCTATTGATCTTTTGCACCTTATGTTCCGGATTAATATCAACACCATCCGTCTGTAAAAGAAAGGAGTTTCTATCTATCCAGGGTGTCCAGTATCCATACCACTCATAGGTAAAACCGGTAGCGGTTGCGGGTCTGGCAGAAATAAATAAAGGTTTAATTTGCAACCGTTTTAACCAGCTCAGGACAACCATGGCTCCGGCAGTTGGATCGGCTTCAACCATCACTTGCCTACTGTTATAAAAATTAGTGGCGGCCGCCCTTCCGTCTTCTAACGTGGTATCTTTCTCAAACCACCTTGCAAGTTCCCAGTTGGTTTTTACATCCTCGAATCTGTGATTTGTTCCGTGAACCCAATTATAAAGATGAACCGTTCTTGCATAAGTTCCGATACATGTATTATCTATGTCAAAACTTAGACGGATTTGCCCCAATCTTTCGCCGGCTCTCTCAATCAACATTTGGTTATTCTACCATAAGGATGACTTCGTGTAATCGATTCTAAGGCCTGTATTTTATTAAAGACGACTAACTAATCGTCCCTTATTTATGGGATTTTCTTCAATTTGTTCGGAAATTACAAAAAATCCATAAAAGTACACTAAACCAGGGGAGTGGCCGACAGGCTAGATTTCTTCGCTTTTTATTCGGTTTAAAAAATTGATAGACACCGCTGAAAATAGAGTAATTTGAATGGAAAAACTTTTATGCCATTAAATAAATAAGAAAAAAGATTGTAAAGTAGAGAAAATACTCTCCTCCCAGAGCCAATCTTGGTTACGTCGTAAAAGTATTATTGTGCGACATTATATAATACCGCTTCCCTAGGTAGGATATGTCCCTATAAAGCCAGAGGGACTCTAGACAGAGAATAAAGGTTCTTTTCTGCCTTCGCCTTCCCATATCTATTACCTATCCAGATTTAAAAGAAGGCATCTCTGTCTATCCTTAACAAGAGGTCGACATCTCCTCCCCGGGGGGCTAAGAAGCAGATTGAGTAATAGTTATCCACATTTGAGGGAGCAAGTGAAGCTAAATGTTAATTCTTCGTGCCTGCTTACTATATCAATCTACATCACTTTCTGTTCGGCTTATCTTCGGAGACCCTGTTACGTCGCTTTTTGTGAAAACTACCTATAATATTTGTGAAAAGTATTATCAAATTATAGGGTGTATTGCTAAATATTTGAAGTTAGTCCCCTCTCTCCCCTGCCTAGGTGTCTGTCTTAATTTCTGGAAAACTTTTATAAAGATTTAAACTTCTTTATCCACCCCAGCGAGTTGCAAAAAACATTCCTATAAAAACAAGCACCCCTACTATCAGGTATTCCCTAACGGTTGAAGGAAATAGCCTCTCCTCCAATTTTGCCTGTCCCAGTCCGAGGAGCATGTACAAGGAAACGGTCAGGAATAGTGATCCTACAACTACCGTTGTCGGCCAAAAGAAAAGTGAAACTGCAATCTCCCCCATCACCAGTCCTAAGATTGCGGAAATCAAAACTAAATTCTTGGAAAATTCTTTTTCCAAGCTTATTACCCAAAGCCCTTGGGAAAAAAATAAGAAGGACGAAAGGCTGACCAAGGGAGCAGTGAACCAGGGCATAAGTTTAAGAGATAATATTGCGTCAAATATTAGGAAGGAAATAATTAAAGTGAGCACAAATCCTACTCCCCTAGCCGCGCGTAGGAGTGCAATAGTCCTTATTGCGGCAACCGTATAAATATTGGCTGTAAGGCACAAAACATAAATTCCTGCGAGGTAAACAACGACTATTGGAAGCCTGGTAAAGAAACTGACGGGTAGAAGAAACCAAAATGTCCCTACTCCCAAGGTGAATAGGAAGGGTAAAATTAACGTAAGCATGGTCATATCTTTTGCCAGTCCCTCTCGTAGGGCCCAGAAAAAAAGCACTACAGTTAAGACTCCTAGGCCACCTACGGCAATGAATTTATTCTGATCTTTAAGAAACTGGAGCATAAAAAAGCCCAAGGAAAGAATTCCCGAGGTAATTAAAAACTTTTTGCGTTTACTCATAAATTCAGAGTTTTGAGAGGACTTCGGTGGGTATATCGAGGTTGGCAAAAACCTTTTGAACGTCTTCGTGCTCATTCAGGGAATCTAGGAAGGTTATCGCTTTGTTTGCTTCAGTTGGAGCTGTAACGCTTATATAGTTTTTGGGTCTTTGTACGAGTTCGACCCCGACAATCGTAAAACCAGCGCCCTCAAGGGCTTTCCTAAAGGAACTCAGCTTTTCCGAAGAAACGTGAACTTCGATTCCATCGTCTGTCTCCTCCATATCCTCCACTCCTAAATCTATTAGTTTTAACATTTGTGCCTCGGCATCCCCTTCGTTTTTAACCACGATTTGTCCCTTTGGCTCAAAGTTAAAGGAAACCGCCCCAGGGCCGGCAAGGCTCCCTCCTGCTCTCTCAAAGATATTCTTAATTTCCTGCCCAGTTCGATTTCTATTGTCAGTCGCCACCTCAACCATAACTGCAACACCCGAAGGACCAAAACCCTCATATGAAACTTCATCGAGGCTCTCTCCCCCACTTGCCCGGGAAATGGCCCTTTCGATATTGTCCTTGGGCATGTTAAAGCCCCTTGCTTTATCTATCGCTACTCTTAGTTTGAAGTTGGAATTAGGATCCGGGCCTCCCCCGGTTTTTGCGGCAATCGATATGGCCTTGCCAAGTTTAGAAAACATATTGCCACGAGCGGCGTCCTTTGACTCTTTTTGACGTTTAATTGTTGCGTAATGAGAATGTCCAGACATGTAAATGGAGGCTCACCCGGGGTAATTATACTACGAAAATTTGCCCTTAAAAAGCGTGAAGGCCCGGACACCGAAAAAAACGACACAAATTACGTGTCAATTCTTTCGGGCCGGGCCCAATCACACATACACACACCTCCTTACCTGGGCAGGTTGCCAACCAACAGGATGACAGCCATGCAGAGAAGGATTCCCAGCGAGAGAAGAATGAGCATCTTGCGCCCATCTCTCGACGGCTGGCCGAGCTTTTGGCCTATGACTCCATTGAATTTACTTTCTTTTTGGTGCGCCCGCACTTGACCCTCCTTTCTGCTCGAAAAAGGCAGCGTACCATTTCCAGGCGAAGAAGAATGCAGCTACCGGTATTACAACCTCCACTCCAATCGGCGCGTGCCTTGCGGTAAGCCAGACCCATACTTCGTTGGTCAGTACCCAGGCTACGGCCGCCGCGCTAATTGCAACTAGGTACTTCATTGGCTTTGCCTCCTCTCGTGAATTGTGTGTGTGCGAGTCTGACGCCCAGAAATGTAGAGCTATCCTACAAAGGGCTACTCACTAGCTTCAAAAGTATATCACAGGCACAAGTAAAAATAAACTATGGGCTATAGCTTTTCCACTTGACAGCCCTTATTACACATTTATACTCAAGGGAGTCAAATGGATATTGACCTTGCCCAAATAGCTATTTCTTCGGCACTCTCCGGCTCCTGGAAAGAAGCTTGCACAACAAATCAAAAAATACTGACCAAAGACCCAAAAGATATTGACGCCCTTAATCGATTGGCCCGCGCCTATGTTGAGTTGGGAGAGGTTACAAAAGCTAAAAAAACAGCCGAGAAAGTCTTAAAAATCGACCCCTTTAATACAATCGCCGCCAAGTCTTTGAGAAAATGGAAAGGGCTAAAGCGAGGCGAAACCCAGAAAACTTCTATTCTGCCGGCGCAGCTATTTCTGGAAGAGCCGGGTAGGACAAAAATTGTGTCGCTTCTTCATGTAGCTGATGGGAAAGTCCTGGCAAAGCTCGACGCGGGTGATGAGGTAAGCGTTAACCATAGGTCTCATAGGATCTCAGTTCTTACCCCGGAAGGCAAATACGTTGGTCGTCTCCCCGACGACCTCTCTGCGAGGCTTAGAAAACTTATTAACCATGGATATCAATATAAAATTGTCGTCAAATCAATTGAAGAAGGAGAAGCCAAAATATTTATTAGAGAGGTGGCTCGTCCTAAGGAGTTTGAGGATTTAAATTCGTTCCCGGCAGAAAAAATAGATTATGTTTCTTTTACTCCTCCGGAGCTCGTTCATAAAAGGGAAGGGATATCTTCCCCGGTCGAAGAAGTCGAAGAATCTTTTTAGAATCTTCTGGCAAATTCTTTGCCGACTGTTACTTCTACGTCAAAATTCCCTTCGGGCTCTTGAATAACTACTTCGCATCCAAAGAGGTAAGATATATTTTGTGCAAAATCTCTTACTTTGGCCGTAACCACACAATTTAAATCTTGTTCGGAAACGTCTATATTTGCCGCAACCTTGCCCCCCAGAGTCTCAAATACCTTAGCTGTCTCAAGAGCTACTTCCCCATCCCCACTGGCATTTTTTAGAATAATGCGTACCCCTTTTTCTGCAATCTTGTTGTCTGCAAAAACAACTATTAAACTTTGGGGCATCTGGCCAAATATAATGTAACCCTCATTTCCGTCTTTTAGCCTGGTATGTTTAAGATATGAGCTTTCGGCAAGGTCTACCTCTACCCTATCAAAGTTCCTTACCATAAGGGTTAAAAGTGCCATTGAAACTTTATCGCCGAAACCCAAATTAGAATCATATGGATAAAAAATGGCTTTGATAAAAGAACCCAAATTCTCCTCTGTTAATCCAAATCCTTGACTGTCTGTCCAGGCGATAACAGGAAACTTAAAGTTTTTGGTCACGGTTTCTGCCAGAAGTTTCCCACCCACCCCTTCATTCACCCCAAGCTGCCAAACGCTTTTTATCCTCCAGACCCCAAGTTGTCTTGCGACAGAAACTTCGGTATCTCCAGGAATTTTTACGGAAGTTAGTTCACGAGAACCCCTGTCAAAGGTTGTTACGATAACTTCATCGGCGCTGGGTGAAACAACGACTATTTTATCCTGACCATAAAAATGATAAGACCTAATAAATAGATAAGTTATGAAAGCTAAAATTACCCCTAAAAAAAGAAGTTTTTTTAATAGGCTTCCCTTTTTTGACTTAGCTTTTTTAAATTTCTTTAGTCGGCTCCTTCTGGCAGAGAGCATATTTAATTTCTTGAAAGCAAACGCTTAAAGTGACTTTTTCCCATCTTTTTTATTCTCTCTTCCGAGACTCCGTGTGAGACGAAAATGTGTCGCAAAAACTCACCCGTTATGACCTCGGGAATGAGAACGAGGTTTGCCCCCTTCTCATAGAGTTTTATCGCGTCAGACTTACTTTGAGCTTTAATTATTAAAGTCGGTTTTCTCGGAAGAGACATTACATATTCTATTAAGATAAGGTTATCGTTTACGTAAGGAATTGAAGAAATAACCATGTGGGCTTTTTCAAGATTGGCGTGATCTAATATGTCAGGATCTTCAATATCTCCAAGAAGGGCGGGAATATTCTCGGCGGTAAGGTTATTAAAAATTTTTGGATTATGATCGATAACTAGAGTCGAATATTTTTGTTTTTTAAATAATGGGAGTAGAGTCATACCTACTCGGTTACAACCAACTAAAACTATATGATCGCTAAAGACAGCTTCGTTCTCGAGTCCCCCTTCTTGAGTTTTTTTCCTCTCAAAAATAGTAAGAGAATTCTTTAGTTTCAAGTAAATTTTATCGGAATATAGAATCAAATATGTCGAGATGGTCATGGTTATTACTCCAACTACTATTACCAATGCTACCTGGGGTTGAGAAACGTGACCCATAGAAGCCCCCACAGCCATTAGAATAAATGAAAATTCCGATATTTGGGCGACCGTTACCGAGGCTAGGAAAGAACTGCGTTTCTTGTAGCGCATGATGCCCATAATGATAAGAACAATTAATGGATTACCTATGAGAACAAAAAGAGAAAAAATTATTGCAGGGGTTAGGATTGATCCAAAGTCGGAAATCAAAAGTTGAGTGCCCAAATAAAGAAAGAAAATTGTCAGAAAAAAATCCCTCAGGGGCCGGGTTTTTGCGGCAACCCCCATATGCTCGGGAAGGTTTGAAAGTGCAAGACCGGCCAAAAATCCTCCTATTTCAAAACTAAATTCCAAAGGACCGCCGACAATTGCGGAAACTCCTAAAGCCCAGGCAACCGCCGCAATGAAAAGAAGTTCGCTCGAGGACCCGACTACTTTTTCAAATATACTCGGGAGTACTTTTTTAGATAGAAGCCACACCCCCATAAATAGAATAAGGGCCTTGACCCCTATAATTAAAACGTTTCCAAATCCAAATCCCCCGCGCCCGAAACCTGAAAGAAACATGAGGATAAGAACCGCTACGAAGTCTTGAACCAGAAGGAATCCGACTGCTATTTTTCCGTAAAGACTACCCAAATCGCCTTTTTCGGAAAGAAGCTTGACTATAATAATTGTCGATGAAAATGTAAGAGCTACCGCAATGTAGAGAGATGGAATGGGAGCAAATCCCAGGGCGAGCGCAATTAAAAATCCAAGTGTCGACGTAAAAGCAATTTGCCCCAAACCGGTAAGTAGCGCCACCTTCCCCAAAGAAGGAAGCTCCCTTAAATTCATCTCGATGCCTACAAGAAATAGAAGGAGAGCAATTCCAATTCTACCCATTGCGCCGAGAGCCTCTTGATCCTTAACCACCCCAAAAAATGCCAAGAATACACCTGCGAAAAGATATCCTATTAAAAGGGGTTGTTTAAGCAGTCTGGCTAAAATTCCTATACCAGCGGCTGAAGCCAGAAGAACAGAAATTTCGGTAAGTCCCACTCATATAAGCTTAGGAACTTTCACGCACCTTTTCAAGGGTGGCAATTACTCCTCTTAGCTCCTCAGGAAGTTCAGAGTGAAACCTAAGTCTTTTTTTCACTTTGGTGTCGAAAAAGGAAACCGATGCGGCGTGAAGAAATAGCCGGGGGCACCATTTTCTGTCTCCCCTAGCGGTTTTGCGTCCTGCATAGAACTCGTCCGCGACAATCGGGTGTCCAATATATTTCAGGTGAATTCGAATCTGGTGGGTCCTTCCCGTTTTTGGATAAAGCTCAAGAAGCGAATAATCTCCCTCACCCGCTTTGTAATATCTAATTACTTTATATCCGGTCTTTGCCTCCCTGCCCCCGGGCAACACCCCGAATCTATCCCTCCTCCAAGGCAATCTCCCTACCGGTACTTCTATGACTCCCTCCTTAGGCTCAACCTTCCCGTGGACTAGGGCGGTATAGCTTTTTTCTACTTCCCTATTTTTGAATTGTCTTTGCATCTCGATAAAGACGTTTTTGGTTTTGGCTACAATTAATATTCCGCTCGTCTCTTTATCCAACCTATGAACTATTCCACACCTTACTCCCCTATCCTTTGCAACAGGGTAGTCGAATTTTTGGGAAAGCCAGGTTTGAAGTACTTTCTGGCCTTTAGTAGTCTCGGCTTCATTCACAATCCAACCGGCTGGTTTATCGATGACCAAGATATTCTCGTCTTGGTAAATTACCTTGGGTTCCACAAGAGGCTATTACTTCCCTTCTCTTTTGGCCGCATCCTCCGCGCAAAGAGTAGCTTCGGGGTAAATCAGCAGTCGGTCTGTATCGATCATTCGCCCGCAATCCTCACAGATTCCGTACTTTCCAATTTTAATTCGGGAAAGAGCTTTTCTGGTTTGAATAATACTTCGGGTAATTTGTGACCTTACCGCAGAGACTCTCGCGTGTCCGAATTGCTCCGCAGCATCCGCATCGGGCGAGGCGTTATCGGTTAGCCTTGCGGTATCTTTAAACGGGTCTTCTTTCTCTATCACCCTTTTTCTCGCCTGCAAAAGCCTTAGTCTATCCCTGAGGAAACCCGCAACTGGCGAAACCAGATTTGCTGGAAATTTTAATACCCCGTCTTTCCCTATTTCTTTAGCTTTCTTCTTTTTCATAACTTCTCTCTTGATAATTTAAAAACCGAAAGTGTCAAGACAAATGCCAAAAATCCAGATATCAGTGTCTCAACCTTTACGAAGGATAACACGGATGGAGCAAAGATGGCAAGACAAGCCCTAAGAAGGAAAAATACGGCCAAAGTAGTAAGTCCCGAGAAGCCAATCCTGCCTGAGGAGTACCAGGTAAAGTTTTTATAATGTCTATCCAAAAAAACATAAAGGGCAATGAGGCAAAAGACTACAAGGCCCGCTACAAAAGACGTAGGGGCCGAGGTCTTAGCGGCATCTGCGAAAAATATTAACCCAAACCAAGGAAGAAGCGAGGCAACTCCGGCCTCAATTGTCTCGTAAGGCTTGAGGTGAAGTCGCAATATTCCAAGTAAAGCTCCAAGACATGCCCCTCCAAATGCTAACCAGAACCAATAGGACTTGAATAGAAAATATGAGACGGCAAACCCCAAGAGAGCGCCCGCCAACATATAAAAGGCTGTGCTAAAGATAAGTGCTGGAAAGTAATCTTCTTTGAGCTTTTTCCAAAAAATAAAAAGAAAGATTAAAACTCCTAGTAAATTGAAAGTAATATTAGTTAACATACATCCCGATTATATCAATTTCTATAATTTGACATAGTTTGTTCTAAAAGTTAAGATTAATCTTACTGTGTTAGAAACCCCACATGTAGTAGTGGGGGCAGCGATTGCGGTAAAAGTAGGTAATCCTGCCTTAGCAATACCTCTCGCTTTTGCGAGTCACTTCGTCTTAGATAAAATCCCCCACTGGAATCCCCACCTGTTTACAGAAACCCAAAAATTAGGGCACCCGGCCAAAAAAAGTACCCTTGTTGCCTTTGCCGACGTAGGACTGGCCCTTATTATCGGCCTTTGGGTCACAGCAAAATTCTCGGGCGACCCCTTAAGAATGCTTACGGTTCTTGCCTGTTGCCTGGCTTCGGTCTTGCCCGACCTCGTCAAGTGGCCTTACTACTACCTAAAAAACCGCTGGAAGCCACTAACTAAGTGGGTGCTATTTGAAAGAAATATGCAAGTTAATGCAAATTTCGTACCCGGCGTTCTTACTCAATTTTTGACCATTGCAACGGGTCTCTGGTGGATTTTAAGCTAACTACTTCGCCCGCTCAACGTATTCGCCCGACCTTGTATCTATCGTAATTTTGTCTCCTATATTAATAAAAAGCGGAACCTTAAGTTTAAGTCCATTCTCTAGAACCGCTGGTTTATAGATATTAGTTGCCGAATTTCCTTTTACTCCAGGGTCTGTTTCTTTTACCAAAAACGTATTCTTTGGGGGAAGGTCTACCGAAAGGGGCTTATCATCCCAAAAAAGAACTGATACATTTCCCCCCTCTTTGACAAATAATATTTGGTCTCCCAAAACCGAAAGTGGAATTTCCACCTGTTCAAATGATTTCGGGTCCATGAATACCGCGTTTAGCGTATCTTTATATAAATATTGAAGTTGTCTTTTTGTGGTGTTGACTTCATCGACAGTAACATTTGAGCTAAAGGATTTCTCCTCAATAGACCCACTACTTAGGTTTTTGGCTGTGACTTTGACTACGGCTCCTCCCCTACCCATCTTTATAAGGGAATACTTAATAACCTGATAAGGTTTGGCATTTGAGAGAAAAGTGGTACCGTCTTTTAAGTCTGTTGCTGAAATCATTTTAATTTCTTGATTCCTCGAATTCTCTAATAGCAGCCCGTAATTTTCCTAGCACATCTGGCCTCATAGAGGCAATTTCAAATAAATTCTGGAATCGTTTTATATAAGATTCTCGATTTATACCCATCTCTTCTAATTCACTTTCGTCAGGAATCGTCATCTCAGATAGAGTTTTTAACATACCAGCACTTCTATCCCCTGATGGATGGTGGGCAGATAACCAAACCATCGCAGATATACGCTTTAAATATTTTCTCTGTTCTTCATCAAATCTTCCAACAAACCCTAAAAGTTCCTCTTCTTTCATATTATCAATTGCCTGCTCTAAACTTAAGCTGCGCAGACTCAGTCCCCATTTTGATTCTGTTCCTTTATCAGTCATAAAGTAAATTATATTAACCATTTGCCGTTTTTCTGAACCAATTTTTTATCAAACCAAAGCGCTCCACCATCTCTTAGGTCGCAAATCATATCCCAGTGCAACACTGACACGTTTTTGCTTAATGTTTCGGTGTAGCCCTTTCCCAAAGCAATATGGATTGTTCCCCCTATTTTTTCATCAAACAGCCCGTCTTTGGTAAAGCGATTAATTTTAAAGTTATTTCCAATACCGAGTTCCCCAATTATCCTTGCACCTTTATCCATATCCAAAATCTTATTTAAGTCTTTCTCTCCCTTTGAGGCAGTCGCCCTTTCTACCTTACCTTTCTTAAATTCGAGGCGGACGTCATGAAATTCCCTTCCCATATGGATTGCGGGATAGGTAAAAGTAATAAATCCTTCGCTTGAATTCTCAACTACCGAAGTAAAAACCTCTCCATCGGGCATATTGTTTTCCCCATAAGCGTTAACCGCCTTTCTGCCTTTAATACTTAGGGTAAGATCTGTACCCTTCCCTATTATTCTAACTTTATTAGTTTTATCCATAATTTTTCTTAATTTCTCCTGGCTTTTCTTTAGGCTTTTCCAGTTGACCTCATTTATAGCCGAAAAGACAAAATCCTCATAGGCAGTAAGAGGCATGTCAGCCTCCTGGGCTTGCGAATCGACGGGAAAGTTCGTTATCACCCAGCGGGTTTTATCAACTCTCCAGTCGATAATCGGCCTTACTACCTTAGACCTTTGCGATATTTTATATGGGTCAACCGCCGATAAGCCTCGGGTGTTTGCTTCACAACGAATTCCTATCCAGCAATCAATTTGTCTTATCTCGTCCATCGCAATTTTGGGGAAAGCTAGAAGCGTTTTTTTGTCTACCTCTTTGAAGAAAATCTCATCGAGCTCGTAGGAATCGAAGTGCAATCTAACCTGAGAAGCTCCACGTCGGACTAAAAGTCTATAGATTTCCTTAACCAAAGGATACCCCAAAATATCCGATAGAATTAGCACCCTCTCCCCCTTTTTTACCTTAAGCGAGTAATCGACCAAAACTTCGGCCTGTTTTACTATTCTTGGATCAGTCATTACGTGCGTATTCTACTCTATTTTTTGATATAATTGAAGCCTAGCCGAGGTGGCGGAACGGTAGACGCACAAGTTTCAAAAACTTGCGAGGGTAATACCTCGTGGAGGTTCGACTCCTCTCCTCGGCACAAAATGATTGAGTCAACAGAAAGAGGAGAAACCCCAGAGACAATATTGGGC
>CAYNFU010000012.1:0-18672 GCA_964396785.1 uncultured Gammaproteobacteria bacterium
ACTCTTCAATAAATTCAAGCATAGAGAAGTTCGGAACAGTGTAATCGTGGGTCACCATATGCAACACCTTGAGTATCAAGTGAAAATTTATCGATCTGCTCCTCAGTTGAAACTCGCAGATACACAACGGCGTCAGTTTTCTTGTTTGGAAGGTTGCCTGGGTTACTAGTTGGTTGTGGGACTATCACTTTGCCAAGTCGGGTCTGTAGTTTGGGTGGAAGAAGTTGTACCCAAAACACCATTTCTATTATTTCCTGAAGAGTCAACTAGTGTTTGACCAGTACCAGCATCGAGATGATATAGCGCTACTGTGTTAGCATCCCCGGTAAATCTAGTAGTGCTTGGTGTGAAATTAGCTGTATACCGAGCGGTGTTAGATAGTCGCACTTCATCTATTCTTCCTGCAAAGTACTCACCCTTGTAACTACCTGCGCTACCGATCGCGAATATGCCGTTACTGTTACTTGGTGCGGTAGTAGAAGTGTTGGTACTAGCAAGCACTCCGTTCACAAATATTTTTCTAGTGCCGTTACTCTCGCGAGAAACCGCAACATGATACCACTGGTCAAGCGCAATACTCACACCAGAGCATTGAGTTTGATTCTCTGCTGCTTGATAGTAAGCTAGATGATCATTGCCACAATCTGACCCTGCACCATCAATAAATACTGTAAACATAGCTTGGCCATACCCGGAGTTAGCATCTGACATTATGGCCTCGTAAGATCCACTATCTGAAGTGCGCTTGATCCAAGCTTCATAGGTAAATGTCGTGGAAAGAGGAAGGTCTACAAATCTAGCCGTATCATTAGAACCATCAAACTGCAAGCTCGCAGGTGTATACGCTGAGGTAACCGTGATAGAAACAGTAGCTATGTTACTGTCTAGTTCGCCATCATTTGCTCGAAAAGTGAGGGAGTCAGATCCTACAAACCCGACATCGGGTGTATAAGTAAGATTAGCACCGCTTCCTGTAAGTATCCCATTTCCTGGCAGATCAATAACGGTGTACGTGAGAGTAGAATTCTCTATGTCGGCAGCTGTCAAAGTTACAAATAACTGAGTATTCTGTGGTGTAGAGAGTTGTTGACTGGCCGCTTCTGGTGCATCATTCACTGAAGTAATAGCCAAGGTCACAGTTCCTACATCTGTTAGTACACCGTCACTAACAGTGTAAGTAAAGACATCACTACCATTGTAATTAGCCGCGGGTGAGTAGGTTAGTGTTTGATCTATGTTTATTTGTACAGTGCCGTTTGTAGGAGTAGAAGTACTAATAATAGTCAACTCATCATCATTTGCATCAGTATCGTTATCTAAAACATCCAATGTCACTCCCGTGTCTTCATTGGTAGTACCCTCATCATCACTAGCTACTGGGGCATCATTGACCTCGGTAACACTAATACTGATAATTGCTACATTACTATCTAACTCTCCATCATTGACTATAAATTCTATAGTATCTGAGCCGATATAGTTGGCATTAGGTGTATACACTCGATTATTCTCGGTACCAGTGAGAATGCCATTCGTAGGAGGTGTCACAATTATATAACTGAGTGTGTCGTTTTCAATATCTGAGGCAGTCAAGGTTATCTCTAATTCTGTATTTTCCTGAGTAGATAGGGATTGGGCATTTGCAACCGGAGTATCATTAACCGCAGTGACCGTGAGACTAACTGTAGCAGTATCAGTGCCGCCTCGACCATCACTAATAGTGTGTTCAAATGCATCTGTACCAAAGTAATTCGTGTCTGGTGAATAAGTTACTGTGTTATTTTGATTAATTACTGCAACACCGTTGGTAGGTTCGGTCACTTGGATAACCTCGAGCACATCATCATCTGGATCGGAATCATTCGCGAGTACAGTGATATTTATAGAAGTATCCTCTGGGGTTTGTACCGTATCATTAATAGCTTCCGGAGAGGTGTTGCCACCAGGAAGTGGGGTGTTCATGATAGATTGGAGTTCTGTGGAACTGAGCTCTCGATCATAGACACGGACTTCATCCATAGTTCCACTAAAAAAGTCAACATTGCTGCTGCCGTTTATCCAAGAAGCAAGTTGAAAAGTGTTTGTAACTTGAGGTAAAGCAATGGTTTGAGGGTTTCCTACAGCTACACCATTTAAGTAAGCTCTCAATTGACTACCGTTGTAGGTGAGCGCAATGTGTTCCCAACTACCTGTTGGGACTAACGTACCTACCGCAATGTCGCCGCCATTGTGAAAAGCCTGAACGCCATTGTCTAAATAATAATCACGCAAACCACCAACTGTCATAATGGTTTCATATGGTTGCGTGCTGGGATTAAATACCCAAGCTGCATAAGTAAATTGAGCGGGTAATTGGAAGTCTGCAACCGACCCTCGATCATTAGAACCATCCATTGTAAGTCCTCCACCATATCTCCCGGTTGCCCAAGTAGGTGATCCGACTAAAGTTAGGTTCTTGCCATTGCCCGAAATATCAGTAACCACTGAACCAGTACCTTCTTCAAACGAATACCCAGCTAGCAACCCTGTAATTTCTGGAGTAGTTGACTCATAAGTAGCAGTGTAGGCTAGATTCTGGTCAGGAGCCAGAATAGTATGAGTGGCAGTACCTTCATCAGACCAAGAATCAAAAGTATATATACCTTGAGTTGAGGGAGCGGAAATACTATGTTGAAAATCAATAACAGTGGTAAGAATAAAAGGTGTAGTTCTCGTAAAACCATCAATTACTAAATCCAATCCAGTAGGTACAGTATCAAAACTCAACTCAACAGTCTCAGGATAGATCTGAACTGCTTGCGTATCTGAAAGTCCATCTGAATCAGTAACTGTAAGAATAAATTGAAAGGATATTTCATCGTTAATCTCATGACCAGATACCGGAATATCAAAAGTGCCAGACGTTCCACTAAGTGGGCCAACTTCTGGGTGAGTGTGACTCAAGTGAATCAACGCCACATTCCAAGAATAATTAGCGCCTGTTAAAGTACTGTCTGCGTCGGAGGCACTAGCACTGAAGTCCACAGTCTCACCAGCACGGAATGTTATGGGGTCACCAGTTTGATCAGAAAGTGTAGAAACTGTAAAAGTATCAATGGTTGGTGGAATACCAATAATCAACTGTATAGGGTCAGATAGTGTTTGATTGACGCCATCTGAAACAGTTACGCGAACAGTATAGCTGCCCTTAGTAGTATAGGTATAAGAGGGATTCTGCTCAGTTGAAGAAGAACTACCATCATCAAAAGCCCAGGAATAACTCAATGGTTGGCCCTCCGGGTCGGTAGCAGTTAAAGTAAAATCGATTGTTGCAGGTACTGTGGGGCTAGATGTAATGCTTGCAGAAACATTTGTTATTTGGGGAGCTTGATTAGTAGCAGTATATTTAATTCTACGTACGGTACCTGGATTCTGATTGTTTTCCCAAGAGATACCAATATCAACATAGTACACAGCACCATCTGGACCTTGCTCAAAATCCACAATCTCTCCGTAAGGACCATCAGAACTTCCATCAGTAGGTTCAAAGTTAAAAGTATCAATAAATGTCCCAGACTGAGGATCGAGGTCAAAACCTCGAACCCAATTCTGGACGTAATCCCCATAAAAGTAATCACCGTCATACTGTGTAGGGAAATTGCCGTCTCTATAAACCAAGCCGCCTACTACTGAAGAATCTCTTCCGGCATGCGGGTAGGAATAGAAAGGACTCTGGTAAGTTCCTGGATTAGTAGGTGGAGTACAGTTGCCACCGCTTTGAGTTTTTTGAGGTCCTTCGCAAATCGGCCAACCATAATTCGCACCAGCTGCACCCAAATTAACTTCTTCATGAGAGTTGATAGCGTCATTACCGCCTACATCACCGATATACATTCGACCAGTTTCATTATCAAAAGAAAATCTGAAGGGATTTCTCAAACCCAGCGCCCAAATTGCATCAAGATTCGGTCCAGCACCATCGTAGAAAGGATTATCCGTGGGAATACTGCCATTCAGATTAACTCGAAGTAGTTTACCTCGGTAGCTAGTTAGGCTTTGCACCTCATTTGCGCGGTCAAAACCATCACCAATAGAAATGTAGAGTTTGTTACCTGATCCTACTTGTACACTACCCCCATGGTGCCATACAGGTGCCTCAACAGGACCATCTTCATCGTTATCTTGCCAAACAACAAACTCACTCAACACACTCGCAGTGTTACCTGAAGCAGTGAATCTAGAAACGCGATCAACCAATGGCGAATTAGCAGTATAGAATAAATAAAAATAACCATTAGTGTCAAAATCTGGATCAAGAGCAATACCGGTTAAACCACGTTCGCCCATCTGAGTATTCACATTCGTCAATGTCATGAACGGCGTAGCATCTACTTGAGAAGCACCTGCCTGAACGATATCAACTGCACCAAAGCGATCAATAATCAGCATCCGGCCATCCGGTAAGAACTCTATAGCAGTGGGTTGATTCAGATCAGTAATTAAAGTTTCAGTTACAAAATCTGTGGGTGGAAAAGCATGTGTTGTAGGTGGTGTCGTTAGAAAAAGAACCAGTAAGACGGTGATGGTGAAAAAAAGCTTCAAGTTTTTAAGTTTTAAAACGGTATCAATCATTAGGTGTCTTGTTTCAATCTCGTATTAAGATCCTATATTTATAGGTAAATGTCAATACTCTACGTGGGTTATATGGGTGTTAGCTTATTTTTCTTGTTATTTTTCTTTTCTTCATAGCTTTGAATGTGTTTCCTGGTACCGTGCCACTATGTGCTGCCACCTCACCTTGGAGCCAAACTGATTGGGAAGAGAGAGTAGGACCAACAAACTGGTCAGACATCAGTAGACATGACTCGTCAATCAATATTGATATCGCTTCTGGAGAAACCACTCTTTCAAGGTGGAAATCAGGGTTCAATTCCCTGTAGGGTCACTTTTTCACAGATTTTTGAGACAGGATATGATATGGTCTGATTTCTTGACAAGGGATTAACCTAGCTATACAATTCTCGAATAATAATCCAATGTTTACCCTTTCTCCAGTAACTAAGACTACTTGCACAAATAAGTAGTTTGTGGAGAGAAAGGGTGAATTTAATCTCTCCGCCGACAATTAGGGGGAGATTTTTTTAAAGGTGTAGTAAGAAGCAAATGATGACATATATAAAACAAATCCAAATGACAAAAGAAGGGTACGAAGCTCTGCAAAAGGAGTTGGCGATTCTCGTGGATCAAAAAAGGCCCAAATTAGTCGAGCGCCTATCATTCGCAAGACAGCAAGGAGATCTATCGGAAAATAGCGACTATATAAATGCCAAAGAGGAACTCGAATTTCTTGACGGAAGGATTGATGAGCTTGAAGGGGTAATCAAAACCGCAGAGGTTGTAAACGGCAGTTCCCACAGAAAACTTTCCGACGGAGTCTCCCTGGGGACAAAAGTGACACTCAAAGTAAACGGCGACAAGCACGTCTTTGAAATAGTAGGCGAGTGGGAAGCGGATCCGGTTAATAAGAAAATTTCCCACGAGTCACCCTTGGGGCGTGCCCTGGTAGGTAAAAAAATTGGGGATAAGGTCGAGGTTGAAGCTCCGGCGGGTAAGGTTAAATACGAAATACTCGCCATAGAGTAAGTTTTAATACTCCTTAATTCATTTCATTTTTTAAAGCCCGCTTTTAATATATAATCAGGCTATGGCAAGGGCAATTGATGCAATAAAAAAAGATAGGATAGAGAAGCTCGAAAAGCTCAAAGGTCTTGGAGTTAATCCTTACCCTTCAAAAATTGAGCTTTCGGGGGACCTTGTAAAAATTGCAAAAGCCCGGGAATCTCTCGGGAAAAAAGTTCTTACTGCCGGAAGAATTTGGTCTCTCAGAAAACACGGAGGAGTAATTTTTGCAGACCTGAAAGACGATTCTGAGAAAATTCAACTCCTATTTCAAGAAAAGAGTCTTGGGAAAGACTTTGAAGTTTTAGATTTAATAGACACCGCCGATTTTCTTGCCGCAATCGGCGAGGTTATAAAGACTCCGGCGGGGGAAGTAACTGTCGACGTAGAGAAGTATCAGCTATTATCAAAGGCCTTAAGACCGCTGCCCGATGAGTGGTATGGCTTAAAAGACGTCGAAGAGCGATTTCGCAAACGCTATTTGGACCTACTTTTAAATCCCGAGGTAAGAAAAAGGTTTGACGTCAGGTCCCAACTTGTTCGTGAGGTAAGAGGATATTTAGATGGTCTAGGATACTTGGAAGTCGAAACCCCGACTCTCCAACCACTCTATGGGGGAGCAAACGCAAAACCCTTCAAAACTCACCTTAACGCACTTGACGCTGATATGTATTTAAGAATTGCCGACGAGCTTTATTTAAAGCGTCTTGTTGTCGGAGGATATGAAAAAGTATATGAAATCTGTAAAGACTTCAGAAATGAAGGAATGGACTTGGCCCACAACCCCGAATTTACGATGATTGAGTATTATGAAGCCTATGCCGACTACGGGAAAGTAATGGATGTAACTGAAGGACTTTTTAAGCACCTTGCCCAGGCAATATTTGGGAAGATGGAGCTTAGTGTCGCGGATAAGGTGATTGATATTTCTAAAAAGTGGCCGAGGATAACAATGACAGATATTTTGAAGGATAAACTTGGGCTCGATATTTCCAAAGAATCCCAAGAGAGTTTAGCCAAATTTTGTAAAGATAAAGGAATGACACTTGTGGGTGGAGAGTCAAAAGGACAACTTACTTTCCTGATATTTGAGCATCAAGTTACACCCCTTTTGGTTGACCCCACTTGGATAATCGATTATCCCAAAGACGTGAGTCCCCTATCAAAAGACCATAAAGAGGAAGGTTGGGTTGAAAGGTTCGAGGGTTACATCGGGGGAAAGGAAATTTGCGACGGCTGGAGCGAAGTTAACGACCCCCTGGAGCAAAGAAGACGGTTTGAATCAGATACTTTAGCCGCCAGGAAAGATAAAGAAGAAGCACAACAGGTCGACGAGGATTTTATCGAAGCCATGGAATATGGTATGCCCCCACTCGGAGGAATTGGAATTGGAATTGATAGGCTCACCATGTTTTTCACCAATACTTGGTCAATTAAAGAGGTCATACTATTTCCCACAATGCGCCCAGAAAAATAATGACCAAGGCTCAAGCACATAAGTTACTTCTCGCTCACATGACCCAGCCGAATTTGATAAGGCATTGTTTGGCGGTTGCAGCTGTTATGAAATCCCTTTACGGCAGATGTGAGGGAGAGGGAGACAAGTTTTCCAAGGAAAGACAGGAGCTCTGGGAGGTTGTAGGTCTTCTTCACGATGGGGACTATGAGGAGACAAAACTTACCCCCGAAAAGCACACCCTCAAAATGCTCGAATGGCTCAAAAAAGAAGGGGTCAATGAGAAGGAAATTTTGGACGCAATAGCCTCCCATAACTATGCCCACACTGGACAAAATCCTCCAAAAAACAAATTAGAATGGGCACTATACACATGCGACGAGCTTACGGGTTTAATAGTTGCCGTTACACTAGTTCGTCCAGATAAAAAACTTTCCTCAGTTACTTATCAATCGGTTCTTAACAAATGGGACGAGAGAAGTTTTGCGGCTGGGGTTAAAAGAGAGCAGATTAAGGAGTGCGAAGGCCGCCTCGGGGTTCCCCTAAATGAATTTATCCAGATAGCCCTCATTGCCATGCAGGGAATTTCGGACGATTTAGGATTATAATTTAGCCATGCTCGACATTCAATTTATTCGCGAGAATACGGACAAAGTTAAAAAGGGAGTTTCTGATAAGCAATTTGACCCTAAATTGGTTGACAGGGTTCTTGATGTCGATGGAAAAAGAAGGAAACTAATTGTTGAGGTAGAGGAACTTCGGGCAAAAAGAAATAAAGTATCCGAGGAGAAAAATATCGAGGAAGGTAAAAAGATTAAGGAGGAGTTAAAGGCAAAAGAGCCCCAGCTAACTAAAATTGAGGAAGAATATAATGAGATTATAAATCAAATCCCCAACCTTCCATTAGATGCGACACCCATTGGGAAAAGTGAGAAAGATAATGTCGAGGTAAGAAAGTGGGGGGAACCCAAAAAGTTTGATTTTACTCCCAAGGACCACCTAGAACTTGGAAAATCTTTAGGAATTTTGGATTTTGAAGCAGGAGCCAAAGTAGCCGGTTCACAATTTTATTTCTGGTATAGGGAAGGTGCTGCCCTTGAGCTTGCTCTAGTTCAATATGCAATGGAACTTTTGTCAAAGGAAGGGTTTATTCCGGTAATAACTCCTGACCTTGCAAAATCAAGGTATTACTTAGGAACTGGTTATATGCCAAAGGGCAATGAAGCTCAAACATATGAGATTAAGGACGAGGATTTGGGACTCATTGCTACAGCCGAGGTAACTCTGGCTGGGAAGCACGCAGACGAGATAATTAATGCTGGTGAACTTCCTCTAAAGTACGTAGGCTACTCACATTGTTTCCGTCAAGAAGCGGGAGCTTACGGCAAATATTCTAAGGGTCTTTATAGAGTGCACCAGTTTACAAAAGTCGAGATGTTTATTTACTGCCGTCCGGAAGAATCTGAAAAATATCACGAGTTTATTCTTGAGATGGAGGAAAAGATTTATCAGAGTTTGGGTATAGCCTATCGTGTGGTTGAGATGTGTACGGGAGACTTGGGGGCAATGGCAGCGAGAAAATTTGACCTTGAAGCCTGGATGCCAACTAGGGGGGAATACGGAGAGGTAACATCGACTTCTAATTGCACAGATTACCAAGCGCGTAATTTAAATATTAAGTTTAAGGACAAAAGTGGAGAGAATAAACACGTTCATATGCTCAATGGAACAGCTATTGCCACATCAAGGACCCCTCTCGCCATTTTAGAAAACTATCAGGAAAAAGATGGAAGTGTAGTCATCCCAGAAGTTCTTCGCAAGTGGGTGGGGAAGGATAAAATTACTCCGAAATAATTAACTTTGGGCTTCTGCCTTTTTATATACTTCGTATGCGTGGGCCGCGTTGGGATTTATCTTGTTTAAATCCTCAACAATTCTTGCTTTAATTTCTTCCGACTTAACCACTTGGACATTTAGAGAAACTAGCCAGGATTCAATATCTGTAGCAACTCGCATGGCTTGTTCCGGAGTCGCTTGTGCGCGAATTAAGCTTGTTAGGAGTTTTCTTCTATCGTAATCTTGGCTACTTCCGTCCTTTTTTTGAATTTGTAACACCCGCATTCACCCTTACTAAGTGTATCACTTTGAATTAAGTTCTCTCAAGGCGTCGGCTGCGATCCAGCGGGCGCTCTTTGAATCTATTTTTTGAATTTCCTTAGCCGCATTTATCGCTTCTTTTTTGAGTCCCGGCCGCCTTTTGCCAATATTTCTTAAGGCCCAGTTGACGGCTTTTTTGACGAAGTTTCTCTCGTCGGTGGACTCTCTTATGATATGCGGAAATAGCCTTTTAAACTGGTTGTCATTTGCTTCTTTGTCGTGCCAGGCCATTTCAGCAATCAAGGCGAATGCCGCTCTTTTGACAAATTCCTCTTTTCTTTTTGACCAATCAACGATTTTCTTATAAGCATACGGAGTTTTTCCAAAAAGCTCACAAACCTGGTCACAAACGTCCCAGGAGTCAAAGTCGGCCGCCCAATCTTCCATCTGACCCTCAGTTACTTTAGCCGGCTCGTCAATATATGAGGCGAGTATCTTTGCCTCATGGATTCCTGATTTCCAGAGACGAAGTGCGAGTCTGTGGTTTTTGCCTATTTCTTTGGCCATCGGCCTTAGGTCGTAAATTGAAACTCCCAAGGTATTTGTAGAAGCTATACCAAACCTCGCCATCCCCTCTACATTTTTACGATTGGCCTTCTTTTTTAGTTTCTTAATTACTTCTTCGTATCTCACTTTCCTTTAGTGTAGTACTTTTTACCTTTTAATTTTTCAGGTAGATGCGACTCTTTTGTATAGGATTCGTAGCCCTCGCCATAGCCGACGTCTTTCATAAGGCGCGTAACAGGATTTCGAATTTTCATTGGAACAGGAAGATTGCCCAAACGTTTTACATCGTTAACCGCACGAAAATATGCGTCATATGCCGCCCGGTCCTTTTTGGCGGAAGCAAGATATACCACCCCGTGGGCCAAGTTTATCGCGCATTCTGGATAGCCGATCTCTTCGCAAGCTTTGAAAACCTCATTGGCTAAAACGAGCGCAGTTGGTTGAGCCATGCCAATGTCTTCGGAGGCAAAAACGACCATTCTCCTTGCAATATATAAAGGGTCTTGACCGGCTTCAACCATACGGGCGAGATAATAAAGAGCCGCGTCAATATCACTTGCTCGCATAGACTTGATAAAAGCCGAAATTACGTTGTAATATTCTTCGCCCTTTTTGTCGAAGGCCAGTTGTTCTCGCTGGAGGGCCTGCTCAATTAGTTCTATAGATAAGGTTTTGCTCTTTAAGTTCAAATTGGAAGCAATTTCGAGAACGTTGAGTACCACACGAGCATCACCGTTTGAAGATATAAGCAGAAAATTGAGTGCCTCCTTTCCAAGTTTAACTTTAAGAAATTTACCCGCCCTTTCGACAATTTTTTTGAGCTCCGAAGTTTGCAACTCCATAAGTACTAGGACTCTGGTCCTTGAGAGAAGCGGCCCAATAACTTCAAATGACGGGTTTTCCGTGGTGGCCCCTATTAAAGTAATATCTCCACGCTCAACATAAGGGAGAAGTTTTGCTTGTTGGGCTTTGTTGAAGCGATGGATTTCGTCAACCACAACAATCGGAGGAAAAAGATTCCCTTCTTTAAAAACTTTTGAAATTTCTTTGACGGAGGTATTAACTGCTGAAAATTCGTGATAAGGTCTTTTTAGTTCACTGGCAATAATACGGGCGAGCGTCGTCTTTCCAGATCCTGGAGGTCCCCAGAAAATGAGTGAAGGGAAAAATCCTTCTTTTTTAGCATTTTGTAAAAGTTTTCTCACCATTCCGTTTCTACCTACCAAATGTTTTTGCCCGACAAATTGGGAAAGAGCTTTTGGACGCAAAACTTCAGGAAGCGGGGTAGAATTCATTTTGGACCATTATATACCGAACAAAAACCGAAATCTATTAGACGGACTCGGCGATTTTTGTCGCAAGTTTGGGAGTGAAATTAATAACCCTACTTATCCACCCTTCTAGGTCGTATGTCGACTGGGCCAACACACTTTTTTTAAGAAGGTAGAGAAAATGAAAGTCCGGATTTAATCCTGCAATAAACTTAAAATCGGGGTCTTCTTGTCGACACCAATTATCAATCTCCACTTCCGTATCTATGGATATCGGCGGACTAAACCCATGGGGGAGCATTAATGTAATTGCAACAAACCCTTTTTCTGGAGAATAGCCGACACCCATAGGCAGTTTGACAGCCTCGTCCTGAACCATTAGGGTATAGCGTAATAACATTCCCTCTTCTTCGTCCTTTTCGTCTGACCTTTCTACGGAAACGATTCTTGGGTCGGCCAGATGTTCAATTGTACCCACAAAGGAATTGGTGGTGATTTCAATTCGTTCGGCTCCAAGCATGACTTGGGAATTATAGACTTAAACCTTATACTCTTTCAAATATAATGAGTATATATGGGATTTCTTTCTGGAAATAAAGTTTTGGAAGAGGTTACCTCGCCGATTAATGGTAAAATCCGCGTTGTCAAAAGTTTGGGTTTGGGAACTTATATTCAAGTGGAAGCAATTACTCAGTCCGGCGGTATTGTCAGGGAAATTTGGAAAGGAACTATCCGGGAAGTTTCAAAGTTTAAAGAGAATGTTAACGATTGCCTAATCTTGGGTCTAGGCGGAGGAACTGTCGTTGCTGAAATAAAGAAGCGTTGGCCTAAAGCGAGGATTGTCGGAGTCGATAGTGACCCGGAAATGATTGAGTTGGGGCAAAAATATCTGGGACTATCCGGAGTTGAGACCAAGGTGGTTGATGCAGAAGAATATTCAATACAAACTTATAATGAGGGCGATAGGTACGACCTGATATTGATTGATATTTATTTGGGGAGAGTTTATCCTCCCCAATTTGAAAGAGACGATTTTTTAATTAGGATAAGGGAACTTCTTGCCAAAGGAGGAGTTGCTATTTTTAACAGGCTTTATTACGACGAAAAAAGGTCCGAGGCAATGAAGTTTGCTTCAAAATTGGAAACCGTTTTTCCCAAAGTGAAATATTTCCATCCCGAGGCAAATATTATGTTTATTTGTTCTTCTTAATTTTTTTTAGAGCCTCATCTACACTTTTATAAAGGTTTTTCATTTCCCCGCTATTTTCAAATCGATAGTCGGCCATTTCTATACATTTCCTTAAATTCTGTTTATTCGGGTCTTTTGAGTCCATCTCTCTTTTTTCATTTCTAATAAATTCTGTAAATGGAATTTGGTAAATTTCTTCTTTAATGAGAATGGTTCTTTGGTAACGAAGTTTAGGGTCGGCGTCCACGGCAAAAAGATAAAATTCAGCCCTCTTTTTTAGTGCGAGGATTTCTGCGGGGGTTCTTAAGCTTTCAATGACAGAGTCATAACCCACTTTTCTTGCCAGTTTATATAAAGATTCAGAAATGTAGCTTGGGCCGTATTTTTTCCTCAGCTCATTACCAACCAACACCAGATTATCCCTGTTTAGCCGAAGTTTTCTTTTTTGAAGTTCTTTATTTAGAAATTCCCTGACCGAGAAGTGTTTGAATCCTTTTTCTTTGACAAGATAGGAGGCGATTGTTCCTTTACCAGCGCCCAAAGTCCCAGTTATCCCGATTATCATTTAAGAGATTATATAGTAGCTTTGTTTATCTCTCAATTGAATCAATTTGATAATTGAAGTAATGAAGAGTTTTTCCAGTTCTCTTTGCGATTTGATATTCATCGGAAGCTCCCTTTGATTCTTCCCATCTCGGGGTCATAAACATATCAGTTACATAAGCCTCACCCAAAACTTCTCTCCAAAAAACTGTCCAATCTTCATTTTTAAATCCGGCTGCAAAGAGCCTTTCGAATAGTTCGTCGGTAAATACGTCTGTTGCAGAGAATACCGGGTAACTTTGAGTTTTTCTTACATGCTCGGTGTACCTTTGTAGCCTTTCTAAATTTTGGGGAATCTTTTCTGGCCCATCTGAGGTAATAATCGCTGCAACGTACCCGATTTGGGTAACCCCTTCTGCGTCAACCATATGTTTCAAGAGATTAAGGATATTATCGCGTACCTCATCTAGAGTTCCCGATTCCTTAACAGCTACTCTAACTTGTTCGTGCATTTTTTCTTGGCCGATTTTGGCACATACTTTACTAAACTTCAATGTCCTTTCTGCTACAATTGAACTAGGTTTAGGTGTAGAATAATAGCTTCGTATGCTTAATATTTTTTCCAAACTTTTGGATATAAATCAGAGAGAAGTCGACCGTCTACAAAAGATTGTAGACAGAGTTAACACATTTACCGACAAAGCCAAGAAACTCAAAGACAAAGACTTTGTGGTGAAAACCGAGGAATTCAAGAAAAGACTTGCCAAAGGTGAAACTCTCGAGGACATTTTACCCGAGGCATTTGCGGTAGTTAGAGAGGCTTCTGAGAGGGCAATAGGGCTTAGACATTACGATGTACAACTTATGGCTGCCGTTTCACTCTTTGAAGGAAAAGTTGTAGAACAAAAGACGGGAGAAGGAAAAACGCTCTCTGCGGTTCCTGCCTTATATCTAAGGGCACTAGCCGGTAAAGGAGTTCACCTGGTCACGGTTAACGACTATCTTGCCCGCAGGGACGCCGGCTGGAATGGTCCGATTTTTCAGCTTCTGGGACTCACTGTTGGCTCAATAATTCAGGAAACAAAGTCATTTGTATTTGATCCAAAATACGACGACCCGAGTCACGGAGACGAGAGACTCGCGCACCTTAAGCCAGCTTCAAGAAAAGAGGCATATGCCGTCGACATTACTTACGGAACCAATAACGAGTTCGGTTTCGATTACCTGAGGGATAACATGGTTTCGCGACTTGAGGAAATGGTCCAGCGGGTACACTACTTTGCAATAGTTGACGAGGTCGACTCGGTCCTCATTGACGAAGCCCGTACGCCTTTAATCATTTCGGCGCCCGATACTGATCCAACTGACAAATATTATAAATTTTCGGGCCTCATTGATAAATTAAATGCCGATACTGATTTTAAAATTGACGAAAAAGCGAGAAGCGCAACCTTAACCGAAAGAGGAATCGAAAGAGTCGAGAAAATATTGGGAGTCGATAATCTATATGAGAAGGATTTTGAGTCAATTCATCATATTGAGAATGCCCTAAGAGCCCGGGCTTTATACCTCCGCGATCGAGATTATGTAGTCAAGGAAGGTCAGGTAATAATAGTCGACGAGTTTACGGGGCGTCTCATGATGGGTAGGCGCTGGAGCGACGGACTTCATCAGGCGGTTGAGGCGAAAGAGCAGGTCCCAATTCAACAGGAAAGCAAAACCCTCGCAACCATTTCATTCCAAAACTACTTCAGGATGTATGAACACCTATCCGGAATGACAGGAACGGCGGCAACCGAGGCAGAGGAATTTAGGAAAATTTACAAACTAGAAGTCGTCGTTGTGCCAACCCATAGACCTATGGTTAGGAAAGACCAGGCAGACGTCGTTTTTAAAACAATTAGGGCAAAGTATGGGGCAATTGTTGCCGAGATAGAAGAGATGTATGAGAAAGGTCAACCGGTACTGGTTGGAACTACATCGATTGAGAAAAATGAGATAGTTTCGGAATACCTCAAGCGAAAGAAAATTACTCACAACGTTCTTAATGCCAAAAACCACGAAAGGGAAGCTATGATCATCGCCGAGGCGGGAAAACCGTCTGCGGTAACGGTTGCCACCAACATGGCAGGACGCGGTGTAGACATAGTCTTGGGAGGAGCTATGCCCGATAAAAAACAAGGAGAAAAGGAACTAAAGAAGTGGAAAGAGGCGCACGAGAAGGTAATTAAAGCTGGGGGGCTCCACGTAGTAGGAACCGAGAGACACGACGCCAGGCGAGTCGACAATCAGCTAAGGGGCCGCTCTGGTCGTCAGGGAGATCCTGGTTCATCCCGTTTTTATCTATCCCTCGAGGATGACCTCATGAGAATTTTCGGAGGGGAGCAGATTAGCTCCCTCATGGATAGGCTCAAGCTTCCCGAAGACCAACCCATCGAAAACCCGCTAATAGGCAGGTCTATCGAGCAAGCCCAGGTTAAAGTCGAGGGTTTTAACTTCGACATCAGGAAAAATCTAGTTGAATTTGACGACGTTGCCAACCAACAAAGAGACATTGTTTATAAATTAAGGAGGCGCATTCTTGAATCGGAGAACGTAAAAGATGAAGTTGTCGAAAAGCTTAGAAACCAAGTGGAGAAAAATCTACTTCTTACCTGGCCCGAGGGGGAGGCAAAACCTGATTATGAAATGCTCACCGTGGGACTAATGGACATTGTTCCCTTTGACGACGCTTCGATGAAAAGGATTAAGGAGGAACTAAAAAAACGAGGAACTAAGGATGAACTAAGGGAAATAATGTACAAAGTGATTGACGATATCCATAAAGCCAGGGAAAAACAAGTCGGGGAGCAAGTTATGAGGCAGGTCGAGAAATATGCCTACCTGGGCTCAATTGATCACCTTTGGATTGACCACATAGATAGAATTGACGATCTTAGAGAGGGAGTTAGGCTAAGGGCTTATGGCCAGAGGGATCCTTTGGTTGAATTTAAAAACGAGGCTTACCAGCTTTTTGAGGGGTTAATTGACAAGATGGACGAGGAGCTTTCCCACAGGATATTTAGAATTGGGGTAAGAATCCCCCAACCCGAAATTCCACTTGAGAGGGCTAGAGAAAATATCGATAAGACTGATATGACAGGGCTAGCCGGAGGTGCAAAGGAAGCGGCAGAATCTGGTGCCCCTGCTTTTCCCAAATCACCCCCGACCACTAACCAGCAACCGGATACCAAACACAAGCTTGGTCGGAATGACCCTTGCTGGTGCGGAAAAGTTGATTCAAACGGAAAGCCAGTGAAATGGAAGAAATGTCATTATCCTCAAGAGGGGCCAACTAATTAGCCTTTACACATACGAGCTCGCCGTTAAAGACCAGGTTTAATCCTTCTAGGTTGGGAATTTCCTCAGAACTTCCATTCCAGTGTACAAGTAGGTATGGTGGGTTATCATATCCCGGCTCTCCGACCCCAGGGAGTACCAATACATGTGATGCAGTGGGAGCTACTGGTATGGCTGCATCGAACCCAATGTTATCAGGATTATTTACTATTCCACATTTCCAACCAGGAGGATTCACAAATTTTCTAAAACTAGTCGGAAGCGGAGTGCTAGAAGACGCGATTTGGGTTTGATATTGGGCCTCGTCAATTTGAGCCGCCTCAGTTGCCCGAGGAGTCAAGGTAAGGTTCTCTTCAGCTCTTTTGGGCAGTAAAACTTCCTCTCTGTAATTTAGATATGCGAGCCAAATACAAGTAGGTACTGCTATAACCCAACCAATTCTGCTAAGTCTCTTTGGCTGACGCTCCTTCATGGTAACTGGGGTATTATAACAGCATGCGAGGAAATCCACTGTTATATTTTCTTGACCATGGGTTTTCTGGATGATACGCTTTTTAAGTGGGGAAGATAATTACAGTTCTTTTAATCTTAGCCGGGATTGGAGCTTTTGCATTCGTTATTCAAAACTACTCACCGGTTTCACTGACCCAGCTTATAAGTCCTTCAGGAAACGACCCATTTTCTGATTCAGCTTGTACCAGGATTGTAACCGTCAAAGGAAATTCCATGGAGCCCCTCTTTAAAGACGGTCAAACTACTACATTTAACAGATGCATCGAAGGTAAAAAGGATGACTTAAAAGCAGGAACTATAGTTTTGGTTGAAAAAACTTTTCAACCAGAGGAAATTGTGATAATTAGGAAGAAGGTAGGAACTGGCTCGGATGTAAAATATAACGTCTCAACCAATAGTTCCCCGAGCCCGACCAAAGAAGTTCCCGTCTCCGAAATAAAAGCAATTTACGAGGTCAAATAACTCCTTTTGCTATAATTGCCCTGATGGGAGTTGAGATGGACACCCCAGGCAGGAAATTGAATTCTCTTATTGAAAGGCTGGCTCAAGATTGTGCTAGAGGTATTAATTACCGAACCTTGAAGGAGCAGGGTCGGATCGATGAGGCTAATAATTGGGCCCTTGCTCATAATATGTTAACAGAAGAGCAGTTAATAACCATGGAGAATCGTGCCGCTTTGATTAGAGAAAATCTAAGAAGTCAAGACGGACGGCCTTTGGTAAATTTTGAAAGGCAACGGGCACATAAACCATTTAGAGAGGCTAAAGGAAGGAGAAGTACACGCAATCCATATCTTACTGGGCAGATGTATTTGGAACAAACCTACCCGGATGGTTATGAGAGAGTGTGGGGTCCACGACCAAAGGATGAGAAGCAAAAAATAGAGGTTTTAGACCCAGAAAGAAAAATTAATAGCATGTATTACCGGAAAAGAATGAGCAAAATACATCTAGAAGATATTAGCCATGTTTGGAGTGAATTTTTGAAAAGTGTCGGGTATACACAGAAGGAAATGAGGGAGAGGCTGATGAGAAATATGTCAGAGGCTATTCAGAGATTGATGGAGGCTGGTGTTTGGGGATTCATTACGAAAGGAACTTTGAATGCTGAGGAGTTAAGTGCAATTCGTGAAGCACTGAATGAATTCGTTATCGACCGGGATTGGGATTCTTCCGAGTTAATAACCATTTATCCTAACGAAGGGACATGGTGGAGAGACGTTTTTGGGGTTAATTCCCAAGAGGAATTATTTGAGGTTAAAAATGGAGTGAAACTTGACAGCCATGACTAAAAAAAATTAAACTATCCTAAGTGGAAACACTAGCGACATTCTTTGTAGGACTCGTAGCCTTCGCAAACTCCATGGCTCCCCAAGCAAATCTTCCCCAAATTTTGGGGGTAAGGGTTTTAGGGGAAGACGATGAAGTCAGTACAGTATCGGCCGACGTAGATGACGGGGAGGATGAGGATGTGGGTGAAAGATCAAGAAGCGAGCTTAAAAAGCGCCTTGCACAGGTGAATGAAGATCGGAAAGATGCTCTAGAGGAAATAAGGGCGAGTAGACGGGTAGCTCTTGAGGCTGCAAAGAAGGCACGGGAAGAGGCCTTGGATGAGGCTAAAGCCCGAAGAGAGGAATTTAAAGAGCAACTTGAGGAGCTAAGAGACGAAAGGAAGGCGAAAGTAGTTGAGAATATTGACGAGCGACTTGCGGCCATAAATGAGAAGTGGATAAACCATTTTAATAAGATTCTTGGTAGGCTTTCTGAAATCCTTACCAAGATTCAGGGAAGGGCCGACGCGCTCGCCGAAGACGGTGTTGATGTGACCGAAGTAAATTCCGCCATTGCCGATGCCCAGGCAGCAATTGACGCCGCTCAGGCGGCGGTCGATGCCCAGGCAGGAAAGGTTTATATAATTGGAATTACCGGCGAGGAAAACTTGGGCGAGAATGTAAGCGAAGTGATACATGAGCTGAGGGCAGACATTGCCGCCGTCCGCGAACTTGTAAAAGACGCAAGAAGGTCCGTACACGACGCCT
>CAYNFU010000013.1:0-11191 GCA_964396785.1 uncultured Gammaproteobacteria bacterium
CCAAACCATTCGCGCCCAACGTAATAAACCCCAAATACTGTAGCCACACCCAAAATGGCGATAAAAATGGCGGGGCCAGCTGGAGAAAAATTGGCAAGAAGAAGGGCCGGCGCAATCATATAGTAATAAAGGGGGCCCAAGTACATATTTCCAATGGAAGTCCCCGGACCAATCAGTATCAAATCCGCCTCAACGAGTAAGCGCCTGACAATAATTGCGTCCCGCCCCTCATCTCCCAAGAAAGTCATGTATTCGGAAATCTTATATAGTCTTAAAACGGAAGCGATCAAAAGAATCACTCCCAGAAAGAAAGCTTCTTGAGGATTTTTCTTTACCCAGGAAATTGCACTTCTTAATATTTTCTTAATTTTTTCCACAGCTTAAAAAGATCCACAAAACTTTTGATTATTACGTTTATATTTCTTCCCGTACCTTTTCCTGCCAGCCTCGGCAAGTGGGTTACCGGAATTTCGACTATCTTAAATCCCGATTTTTTAGCCTTTATTAAAAACTCACTTGAGATAAACGCGCCCCTCTCGCTTTCCAGCTGCGGGATTTTATCAAATACTTTCTTGGAAATAAATTTAAAACCACAGTCTATGTCACGAACCTTTAGTCCAAAAAGGATCATGACCGCTAATTCCCACATCTTACTGGTAATTACTTTGAATTTTGAAACTTGCCGTTTTTTGTAGTATCCGATTACCAAGTCTGCGTTTGTCTGCCTTTGAGTTTCAATAAAATTTGTGATTTCAGAAAAATCAAATTGTCCGTCAGAATCTGTGAAGGCTATCCATGGATAGCGGGAGTTATAAAATCCGCTTTTTAAGGAAGCCCCGTAGCCTCGATTGGGCGAATGGGTGATAACTCGAATCCTTGGGTCCTGCCTGGCTAAAGCCTCCGAAATCTCACTGGTTTTATCGCTTGACCCGTCATTAACAATTATCATCTCCCATTCGTCTGCAATCCCTTCTAGAATCTTTTTGGCTTTGCGAACGGTATTTTCTAGGTTTTTTTCTTCGTTGTAGGTAGGAAAAAATACCGAAAGCTCGTCAATTAATTTAGCCATATAGTTTATCAAGTCTAACATAAGGCCTCTTAATGTTTCTACAAACGCCCCTAATCAAATTTTCCCAAAACACAACTACTCGGTTTAGATATTCTTGACCTTATATTTGAATGAGATTAGACTTAAATTGAGTTATGGGAAGAGGAAACTTCCTCATAATAATACTTGCGTCTCTAATTATCTTTGCTTCTTTGAATTTAATAATTTTTAACCAGACGTTTATCGTAAACAAAGCGTTAGACATACAAACTATGCCAACTTCAAACACCGATTACAGCCGATTTGAGGTTACGTCATTGTCACCAACACAAATATTAGTTACTGACGAAAACGGAAATAACACTGGATTCAATCCTGAAACGGGTAATGTCGTTAAAGAAATACCTAATTCTATTTATTCTTTCGAGGCCGCTTACGCAGATCCGTCGGGAAAAAATCCACCTCCTCCACCTGAATCGGGTGTTTATACCGTATATATCAAAAGTCCCTCACCAACAAGTTTTAGGGTGAAAGTAATAAATGACGTAGGTGGTTTATATAGCTTCGCCATTTATGCGAGTGATCGTAACGCAAGAACCGAATTTGATCTATTTGAAAACGAAAAACTTACAACGGAGGAACACATTTACACATTTGCTTATAATCCCTTGGCAGGAAAACAAATTTTCTCAAAAACTAATTTTATCTCAACTAAATAAAATAAATCTCTAAAATTGGCCTGAAAATTGGGGGAAATTATAAATTAAATTATGAAGTTTAGAAACGGAGCCGGTAAATTTATTCAATCAAGAAATTCTATAGAACTAATTATCCCTTCAAACTCCTTTTCAAATTGCGAAGGGCCGGGTCGCTTATCGATTTGAAGTATGTTCTTATCATCTTTATAAAGAATATAATAGGTAAACTCTTCATTGCGGGGAGTTCTAACTACATATTTATAAAAAGTTCCAGCCTGCACAGACCGACTTTCTTTGGAAACAATGGTATTTTTAAATTCCTCTCCCCCTTCTCCGCATCCAGGATAGACTAGGTCTTGTTCATAATCAGGAAAACAATTTGAAAATATGCTTATAAATAACTCTATTTGTTCGCTGGTTGGAATTCTATTCTCGTCAAAGTAGGTAGGGTAAGAGGTAAGAAGAATATCGTAACCCTTCTCGATAAGAAACCAGTCATCAGGATAATAGAAAGAAATATTTAAATCTTCACTTGAATAGCTCTTTAAACCTTGTTTCTCTATTGAAGGAGGTATTGTTTGTGGTGAGTCAGACTTTAGATTTGGCTTAAACTTAATGAACATCATAAAACCAAACAATGCTACAACGATAATAACAAGGAGAAAAGTTAAAATGTTACCTCTGGAAGAGGCAGTCTTGTGCATAATTAATAGCTATAATTAAGGTTACCTCTATCGGTTAATACTTGCAATAATACTAGCCCCTCCCTAGTTTCTTTCTGGACTGGCTGACCTGGTACTTTAATATAAATCGTGCTTTTATTTGTTATTGGCTTGTAAACAATCTCAATCTTTGCATAATAATCCTCATACCATCTTTGTAGAAGATAACGGTATATTTCCTGATTGTCGTCAAGATTGTCATAAATTAGTAGCTTTCTATTAAGGGGTCCAATGGATAATCCGTCGCTATAATTCATAGAGAAATTTTCATAGCTATCTAATTGCGTACCCTGTGTTGCCTGACCATTTATTGTAAGCGCGTTCCCAGCTACATCCGTCACTACAAATCTATTTCCCCCAGCCTCCTCAAAGACCTCTGTTTGGTTTTCATCTATTCCATCAACTATAATTCTCTTTTCCTCTATGTCATAAAACATTATTGCCTCAGGAGAAATTTTATCGATGTTAAACTCAATTGTTTGAGATCCTTCTGTGCTTTCCCATTTATCAAAGGACTGATATGTAACTCTGTGCGTCCCTTCCCCGGTAAAATTTATTGGATTTTCATATACAAACCATTCGTTCCCATCAAAAGAATAGAGAGTATACTGAAAGCCTACTCCATCTTCGTTATCTTCTCCCAAAAGTTGGATAGAAACATCAGATTTATACCAACCATTTTGCCCTTGTTCGCCTTCAATAATCACTTCTGTGGTCGGCGGCGTGAGATCCTTCACATTACCCATCAGAGCAAACTGCGAAAAATGAAGTGTCTCGCCGTAAGCAATATTATTAACTGTATCTAGTGTGGTTGGGATCGAGTCCCAGTTTCCACTTTGTTCGTTAAAAGAATAAAATTGTAAAGTATTCTCATCAATATTTGATAAGTCGGCATCTGAATAATCAAATAAGAATTGTATTGGAAGCAAAAACTGATAGATTTGTTGACCGAAGGTATTGGCCGCATTTAAAAATATTGAGGGCACAATACCTCTGACTAAAGTCGATATTCCTTCAAATGGCCCATTGGAAATAGTCAAATTAAAGGATTCTAGTGAGGCGCCTCCTGGAATTGTTATTGTTGCACCCCCATATGAGGTTGTGCCACCGCTTGAAGAAATGGCAGTAGATTGAGGAAGTGCTCTCGCTATGAATAGGTTATAACTGTAAGCCCCTCCCATATCGGTCAGCCATGGATCTGGATAACTACCTTCCCAGCCTAGGGGATCCGTCACGCCATATGGAACCTCATCTTCAAAACCATATCCGTCCCTATCTTTAAAAACCGAAAAATGGATGTGTGCCCCCGTGGTATTTCCAGACATACCAGTTAATCCTATCGTCTGGCCCCTATTCACATACACACTTTGTCCTTCTGTCTGAACGACCAGACTTGTCCCCGGTTGCAAATGTTCGTACCAAGTCTGGTAACCGTTCTCGTGGTCTATCTTAATAACGTTACCAGCACCACTACTATGATTCTCTGGCACGAAGGTTGCCCAACCTGGAGCAGCTGCCTGAACAGGTGTATTTATGACAACACCGTTGAACTGTCCATAATCATAACCATTATGCGATCTGTACGCTTCATTAATTATCCTACCAGTGTAATTCGTAACTGGTCCATTACAACAAGGGTAATTTTGAAGGGGGTAATGATGATCAAACCAAGAATTTGGGTTTAAGGCGGCACGTTCGAAGGTAAGTTGCCCAATATCCCACGGCAAATCAAGAAATGGAGTGGGGGCGGCGGGAGCAAGCCCCGTAAACCTGAAAATCGATAAACCTCCTGCGCCGTTTGAGGCGAAGATTAAGTCGCCTGCGACAGTAAGTCGCCACTCGTCTTCCATTTGGTATTGGGCTACTAAAGCCGGTAGGCTGGGACTTGATATATCAAAAGCTAAAAGTTTATTTCCATCGTCATTTACAAACGCATAATTCCCGGAAACCTCAACATCCCAGGCAACCTGTGGATCCGGTATCTGAACAAGCCCCACATGGGAAATATAGTTCGGATCTTCTACATTAACCACTTGGAGTCCTCCGTTGCCTCCCGGAAGAAAACCCTGAAGGGAAACAAAGGCATAGTTTCCTAATATCGATACTCCAGTTGCACTACCTGGAAGCTCGAATGAGTCCATTACTGACGGCTGAGTCTTGTTTGTAATATCAACGGTCCAAATTTTACCGTTGTTATCCGCCAAATAAGCTATATTTCCTCGGACTTTTACATCAACGATATTGGCATTCACATCTGGCTTAAATACTGCAGCCGGCTCAAGAAGTGGCGACGGATTATGAACGTCTAATATATAGAGCCCTCCGAGTCCACTCGCTATATAAAGATAGCCATCCTGAACCGTCATTTCATAAAACGCAGCTCGGGTGGGTATAACTATTGGTGTTTGGTTATCCAGGTTCTCGGGTTCAGATACGTCAAAAACATAGATGCTATTTTCGGGGCGACAACTAAAGTGGGCTTGTCCCAAATAACTCGAAGCCCCTTCTACATCAATCGTATAAAATACACAACCCTGTTTATAAAAATGGCCAACCTCGCGCGGGGCAGAAGGATTTGAAATATCAAGAATGTAAATATGTTCCTGAGCAGCCACATAAGCAAGATTCCCCGATACCGCAGTATCAACTACAACATCCAAAGATTTACTCAAAAATTCAAATTGGGGTGTTTGAGCCAAAGCGGCGCTAGGGCTTAGGAAGAATAAAGTGAGCAGGGTGAGGAATAATTGAGCCAATTTTTTGGCCATTTAAGAACCTGGACAGATATTGGAGCTATTCTATACCCTCTAACCTGAAAATCAAGAGTATGTCAATTTCTAGTGAAGGTAACTTGTTACATTATGTTGCGGCCGAAGCTAAAAAGGTATAGAATTTTTTCACAAGGAATAATATGCTCGCTCGGTTCAAGGGACTTCTTTTTCTAGTTGCAATGTCACTCCTGCCAACACTACTTATATGGCTTCCTTTCTTTGCAAGATTAAAGAGTCTTTGGGGAATCCCGCTCCCCGATAGTGGTATGGCAACCATCGTCGCTAACTATGACGGACCGCTATTCATGGTGGTTGCTAAAACCTTTTATAATCCAGAACTAATAAAAAACCTATTCCAGTTTCCCCTACCGGTTGAGTATTATGCAGCCCATTTTCCCCTATTCCCACTCCTTATTAGGACATTCTCATTTGCTCTAGGTTTTCCTTATGCCATGCTAGGTATCACCCTTGTCTCTTCCTTCCTCGCGCTCTACTTTTTCAAAAGGTTAGCCGAGGAGTTTGTCGGCCGCGAGAATTCTCTTTTTCTTACCTTAGTCTTTGCACTCCTACCCGCTCGCTGGCTGATTGTAAGATCAGTAGGAAGCGCAGAACCACTTTTCATTGCCGCAATTATTGCCTCAGTCTACTTCTTTAGGAAGGGTAATTTTTGGGGTGCGGGAGTCTGGGGAGCTATCGCCCAGCTTACTAAATCTCCGGGTATACTTCTTTTTGTTGCATACTTTATCTCTCTTCTCGCTCCGCAAATAAGAAAACTGCCAATTGCACCAATACGTGATTGGCCTGCGGTATTAAATTTAAAAAAGACATTCCCGATACTTCTTATCCCTCTTTCGCTACTATCTATATTCATCCTTTACCAGGTAAGACTCGGAGATTTCTTGGCTTATTTCCACTCGGGAGATAATATCCATCTTTTCTTCCCTCCCTTTTCCATCTTTAACTTCTCGGCTCCTTGGGTAGGAACGTTTTGGTTGGAGGAGGTAATACTAGTCTATCTCTTGGGACTTTTAGGGCTTGCCAATTTGATTAGAAATAAAGAAACAGTACTTTCATGGGTCACGGCAATCTTCCTGGTATCGCTATTTTTCGTCGCCCATAGGGATGTAATACGCTACGCCCTTCCTGCTGTACCCTTTTTACTGATCTCATTCTCTCCAACTTTAGTCAAAAAAGAATTTAGAATAATAATGTTACTTCTAATTATCCCAACCTATCTTTTTTCCCTTGCCTACATTTCCCAAAACGTCATGCCAATCTCCGACTGGGCCCCGTTTTTATAAAGAAGATTGTTTTTATACACCAACAGAAAGATGAGGGTCAGGATAGGAGAATGGGTACTTAATAGAAGCTTCAAGATGAGCAAATCTAGGTAGAGAGAAAAGTGTATGCGTGAAGGAAGGCAATTGATCCTTTAGTTGTACCGCCTCACCTACTTTCATGTTAAATAGCGTTTCTTCGAGAATCTTTCTTGAAATTTCACCCAGTTCATTATTCCATTTAGACCGCCCACTAAAAACCGTATGGTGAATGAATTCTAGTGAATAGGGAAAAAGATTATCGTTTAATGAACCAATTACGCTAGATACATCGTGTAAGGGAGCTGTCATCCAAAAATCCATAGAGCGACTTATTTGGATTCCTGAGCTGGCTTCAAAAGTTTTGGTCTGCCACGATAGCTCATCATAGGAGGTCCAAAAATGATTTCTATTTTGCCAAATTTGTGACAAGGCGTTAGTATAGTCTCTTATTCTCTCTGTATGGTTAAGGCGTCGTAAGTCTTCAATATTACCTTCCGGCCAAGGAAATAGGGTTACACCAGAATCATACTTCGCCTGAGTTTCCTTCCAAAGGGCATCTATAACCTCCTGTCTTTCCTCGTCTGAGATTAAAGGTCTTTCTCTTAATAGGTGTGACCCCAACCCTAACGCTACCACTGCAATAGCACTTCCACTATAAAATAAAAATTCTCTTCTGGAAATTTCTTCTTGTCCTTTATGAATTTCTTTTGGCACAACTTAAATCTAACCTAATTGACCATCAAAATATCACTACAAAATCATAATGTCAATTCAAACTAAAGTCTTTACCTATGATTAAACCCGTAAAAATAAATTTGAGAGTGTTTGAGAGAAAAAATCCGTTAAGCTCTTTTTATGGCTGTAGAACAAAGTGTTCCCCGAGGTTTAAGCATCTCAGAGATGCTACAAGGTAGCGTCTCAAATATCCGGGAAGGGTTAGCTAGGTCAGTTGCGGGAACTAGGAAAGCGATAATGAGAATAGTAGAACCCCCATATGACACCCCTGACGGCAAACCCTTAGAAGTCCGTTTCTTTGAACCAGGAAAGGCGGTTTTCCCTGATACCCCTAGGGCAAGGGAACTGATTAAAATAATCAAGGAAGCAGAAGCGTCCAGGGCCAAATGAGTCACGAAATTGTGCCCCATTGGCGATTAAGTAAACAACGCTTAAGACTAATAGGAGAAATTTGTTTAAATTGCGAGGTAGTAATTTTCCCACCTCGAGATATTTGTCCAAACTGCAATCAAGAAGCAAGAACCCCTTATGAACTAAGCGGGAAAGGCAATGTAGAGTCTTGGGCACTAGTGGATAGAGACGAAGCTCCACCAAGATTTAAAAAACAGGCGCCTTATATAGTGGCACACATAAGAACCGAAGAAGGCCCAGTTATTACAGCGAGGCTTACAGATCTAAATTGGCGTGAGATAAAAGTACCCGACGGAAACGGGGATTGGTTCTGGAGGAAGGAATATGATGTAAAAAAGGGAATGCCCGTCGAGGCAGTAACCAGGTTATATTTTGAAGATGGCGAGCGGGGACCTCTAATCTACGGCTATAAATTTAGACCACCAATTAGGCAAATTACTCAAACGGGTTCGCCTGTTCATTCGCAAGGAAGTAGTTAAGGCTAGATTTATATTGCAGGGGATTAAAAGCCAAATTCCTGTCGAGTAACCCCTGATATTTCCTAAACCCAGAAATTGCTTCAAAGACACCGACCCTAAACTTCCGTCTTTCTTTTTCCATTTTCTTAGTATCCTCAATATCTAAATATTTAAATCCTGTCAATTTATAACTGGAAAAATTTCCCAATTTAGAAAATTTCTTTAGAAGTCTAATATGAAATATCTCAACTCTAACGTCGGCAATATCCAGAAACATAAATGGCTTGGGCCTAATTGGAATAATATCAGGTAGCTTCCCTTCAATGGCAAACTCTGTAAAAACCTCCTGTTGAAGAACTCTTAATATTGCTTCTTCCCTGGTATCAATTTTCCTCGAAAAACCCATTGGAATAGAGACCGACCCAAAGGGTTTTCCTAATTCAATCCTGGGCTTTGACACGTCCTCCCCCACAAGAATTTTCTTTTTAGATTGACTTTGAGTAATTATTAAACCCGTCGCAATTCTTCTTGTGACCCCTTCCTTGATGTAGCTTAATATTCTATAAATTGTAGCTGCCGAAGTTTTAAAACTAGGCGGCATATTCTTATAGAGATATTCAAAAGGTACATTCTTTTCAACAAGCTTCGTCAAAAAGTCCAGAATTTCACTGATTTTACTATTGGGGCCTGCGGTTTTAACTATCCCCCATTTATTCAAAATCCTCTGGTAATTGGCATAGGAGATTGGAAGGCCGTAGGAATGCTTACGCAAGACCTCATCCACAGTACCACACATAAAATATTCTCTGACTAAGTATTTATTGAATTCACTCTCTGAACGGGGAAACTTAAGCATTAGCTTTTTTGGCCCAAGGAAGTTTCCATGTCTTCCAGATGACGAGATTATACATTAAGTAGTTATAGGGAAGAACCAGAAGTACAACTACGACTGCAAGTACCAACCAGTCAAACCTCTCTCCAATTAGACGCACACCCAAGGGTCCAAAAATTGCTTGAATCGCAAGGGCGCCCGCGGATGTGACGTTAAATTGTAAGAATTTCATGACGGTTTTGCCTAAACCCCCAATTTTAACTTCTTTAAAGGTCCAAATATTATTCAGGGTATAGTTATTGATAATTGCGAGTTCAGTCGCAAATAACCATGAGAGGCTTTCGGCAAGACCCGCTCCCCTAAAAACTCTAATGAAGGCGAAATTAACTACAAAGCCTAAAAATCCAACGGTTCCGAACTTGATAAAACGCATTTTATCTTTAATTCCCAAAATGATTGCCACCTTAAATGTTGCTATCATTTCCTTGGTATTAAACTTAGACTTTTCCTGTGTACGCGAGGCAAATTCAAGCGGAACCTCAACTACTTTTTTGGAATTTTTAATAGCTTGATACAAAAGGTCTACCTTGTGGGCAAATCTTCCAGGCTCCATAAGATTATCCAAATCCATCTTTTCCAAAACTCCCTTGACTCTGGTTAGTCTAAAACCCGTAGTTAAATCGTGAATTTTTGGCTTAAGAAGAACCAGACGGATAAACAAGTTGCCGGCAAAACTTATAAATTTTCTAAAAAAAGCCCACTCTTTGGGGATTGAGCCGCCTGGAATATAACGCGATCCTATTACGTAATCTGCACCCTCTAGGTATGCCTCAACCATAGGCTTCACAAACCTCGGGGGGTGCTGAAAGTCTGCATCCATTTCCATCACGGCATCTGCCCCTAACTTGGAAATAGCATATTTAAATCCAGCGATATATGCCCAACCTAGACCGGACTTGTCACCCTGTTGAATAATATGTACGTTGCTACGGGTACGAGATGCCTCCTCGACAATTTTAGCTGTTTCGTCTTTTGAATGATTATCGACAACCAAAAGGTGTACCTCTGCATTAATTTGGGGAAATTCCTTATCGACAAGTTCGGAAATCATCCTTTTAATATTGTCCGCCTCATTCCAAGCGGGCATGACAACAACAACTTTATCCATCATTTAACTCTAACAGAAAGAATCTCTCAAAAACAAGCAAATTTGTGAAAAAGAGAGTAAAATGTTGGGTCGCCTAAAATTTAAGGCTAAATATGCGTAAAATTATTAACTTTTTTTGGAGGAGAAAAATCCTCCTTGCAGCTTTATTAATAGTCCTTGGCTACGGCATTTGGAGTTTTGTTATTTCACCTTCCCGCGGACCCCAGAATTCTTTTAAGGTTGAAAGGGGTACAGTTTCGGAAGAATTGGTTCTTACCGGACAAGTAAAAGCGGCCGAGCACGCAAATCTTTCATTCCAAACCTCAGGGGAGCTTGCTTGGGTCGGAGTTTCTGAGGGTGAAGTCGTAAAAAAGGGTCAGAATCTTGCCAATCTTAATAGCAAAATTCCTTACGAGAATTACGAGATCTCAATTGCAGATCTTCGAGCGGCGGAAGCTTCTTTAGATAATGTCTACGATCAGGTCCAAGGACACGCAACGGATGAAACATTTGCCCAGAGGGATTTAAGAACTGCGGCCGAGGTTAGGCGCGATAAATCATATAGGGCTCTTGAGATTGCCAAGAAAAATCTTGCAAATTTCTATCTTACTGCTCCATTTCCGGGGATTATTTCGTCTGTAACATACCCGTTCACCGGAATCTTTATTCCACTTTCCCAAGGAGTTATTGAAATAGTAAATCCCGAGAGCCTCTATTTCGAAGTTTCTGCTGATCAAACCGAGGTAGTCGAGTTAAAAGAAGGAATGAAAGTAAAAATTATTTTAGATTCATTCCCCACAGAAGAAGTCGGAGGAGTCGTTTCCTATGTCGGCTATACCCCAGTTTCAGGTGAGGTGGGAACAGTTTATAAAGTAAAAATTGCATTTACAAATTCTGGGAATTTAAATAAGTTTAGAGTTGGAATGGGCGGAGACGCAAAACTAGTTTTAACCGAAAAAGAGAGTGTTCTTTTTGCCCCCTCAGAATTTATAACTAGTGACTCCACAGGAAAATATGTGTTGGTTGGACCACAAAAGAAAAAAGTATATA
>CAYNFU010000013.1:11291-18173 GCA_964396785.1 uncultured Gammaproteobacteria bacterium
AGTGACTCCACAGGAAAATATGTGTTGGTTGGACCACAAAAGAAAAAAGTATATATTGAAACGGGCCTCGAGGGGGAAGATAAAGTAGAAATAGAAGGCGAAATAAATGAGGGTGACACTCTCTATGATTAAGCTCCTAAATGTCAAAAAAACCTACCTTTTAGGAGACGAAGAGGTCCACGCGGTAGATAACGTCTCCCTAGAAATTAAAGCTAAAGAATATATTAGTATCCTCGGCTCTTCCGGCTCGGGCAAGTCAACTCTCATGTATTTAATCGGTCTTCTTGATCAACCAACTTCCGGAAAAGTAGTTTTAGACGGCAAAGACATATCCACCCTCAGCGATAGTCAGCTTTCCAAAATAAGAAATCAAAATGTAGGTTTTGTATTCCAATCTTTTAATTTGATAAATAAATTCACGGTTTTTGAAAATGTACTCCTTCCCGTAAAGTATGCAAAAGAAAAATTGAATTTTGATCCCGAGGCTCGGGCTAACGAACTTCTGAAAAAATTCGGAATTTACGAAAGGCGTCACTTTTTTCCAAATAAAATCTCTGGGGGGCAACAGCAAAGGGTAGCAATTGCCAGGGCCTTAATGATGAGTCCCAAAATTTTACTTGCCGATGAACCCACGGGAAACCTTGACTCAAAAACGGGGGACGATATCTTAAATATTTTGGAAAGACTTAATTCCGACTTCGGAGTTACTGTAGTTTTAGTTACCCACGAGAAGGAAGTTGCTAAAAGAACCAAAAGACAAATTTATATAAAAGACGGCAAATTAGTGACTAAATATCTATGATTCCCTACCTACATTTAGGAAAGAGTGCCCTCGCCGATTTTCGAAGAAATAAAACCAGGTCATTTTTAACAGCACTAGGAATCACAATCGGTGTATTTTCGGTAGTCATTCTTATCTCTTTAGGTCTGGGCTTAAAAAACTACATTGAGCAGCAATTTGAAAGCTTGGGGGCGAACTTGATACTAGTTTTTCCAGGGAGTGGTTTTGGCGGGCAGGGCTTTGGTCAGGGTCTCATTGGGGGAGCCAAGTTTGACGAGAAGGACGTAGTTTCTCTTCGAAGAGTTCAAAATGTAGATTTTATTACACCGATATTTATGAAATCAACTGCCGTTGAGGCTGGTGGAGAAAAAGAATCAACTACCTTAATGGGATTTGATTACGACGCATTTGCCCTCATGAATCTTGAACTTACCTCTGGAGAGTATTTCAGTAAGGGGGACATTGAGGCGAGGGCAAAAAAGGCAGTTCTTGGATTTACGCTTTCCCAGAATCTCTTTGGAGAAGCTGAAAAAAGTATTGGCAAGTCAATTACAATTGAAAACCAAAGATACAAAGTCGTGGGAGTTGCCAAGAAAAAGGGAGACCGCGACGTCGATAATGCGGTATTTTTACCCTATAAAACAACTTTTGACAGCCTAAACCCTGATAAAACATTCTTCGCGATATACCTTGGAACCGAGGACAAGGAAAATATAGAAGCTGTAAAAAAAGGAGCTGAAAATGCACTTCTAAAGCGTTACGACGAAGACGACTTTACCGTTTCAGAGCAAGCCGAACTTTTGGGAACCTTCAACCAAATATTTTCGGTCATTAACATGGTTCTTGTGGCTATTGCATCAATCTCATTAATTGTCGGAGGAATAGGAATTATGAATATCATGTATGCAACAGTAACTGAGAGGACAAAAGAGGTTGGAATTAGGCGCGCGGTTGGGGCAACCCAAGATGACATACTCGTTCAATTTCTGTCCGAGGCAGTAATTCTTTCATCCTTAGGTGGAGTCTTGGGACTTATCCTTGCAATAGTCGTTGTTTTAATCATTCGCTTCTTCTTCCCGGCATCAATAAATCTGTTCTCTGTTATTGTTGCCGTCGGCATTTCCTCCTCAATCGGAATATTTTTTGGGGTTTTTCCAGCCCGCCGAGCCGCAAAATTATCCCCCATCGAGGCGATTAGGTATGAATAAATTTCCACGTTTACATGACCCATTAATTGGTCTTGACAAAAGACCTGTATAGATATATATTAAAGCTATAATGAGCAGCATTTCCGTTTCAGAGCTCAAAACTAATCCGGCCTCAGCAATAAATCAGGCGGAAGATTCTCCTCTGGCGATTCAAAAAAGGAATAAGACTCAGGCTTACCTTATTGGAAAAGAGCTTTTTGAAAAAATTGTAGCCTACATTGAGGAATATGCCGACAGATCGGTCATTCAAAAAACCGATTTTTCTAGGGGTCGGGATTTTGAGCGCGTAGCCGAAGAACTGGGTATATGAGGGTTATCGTCTCTCCCCTCGCCGAGAAACAACTTCGGAAATTCTCCAAGGTTAACCAAATTATAATTGCAAAAAAGGTTAGGACAATCGCCACTACCCCAAGGGCATCTGAATACGAACAATTAAAGGGATATAAAAACATATACAGGGCTCGCCTAGGAGACTTGCGTATAGTCTTTAGGAAATCCAAGCACGAGTTATATATAATCTTAATAGGTCATAGACGCGACATATATGAAAAGTTAAAAAGACTCTTAAGCTAAATTATGAAAATCGATATTCTCACTCTTTTTCCAAAAATGTTTTCTGGACCATTTGACGAGTCAATTGTCAAAAGAGCCCAGGACAAAGGACTTCTCGATATTCAAATTCATGATTTAAGAGATTACGGCGAAGGCGAAAGAAGATCCGTCGACGATAGACCTTACGGTGGAGGAATTGGGATGATTTTGCGTGTCGATATTATTGACTCGGCACTTAGGAAATTAAGGAATAAAGAAAGTAGAGTAGTCCTTCTTGACGCTGGCGGTGAAAAATTCACACAAAAAAAAGCGGTAGAACTGAGTAAAGTGGAACACCTTATTTTAATTGCCGGCCATTACGAAGGGATCGACGCCCGGGTGCACGAACACCTGGTTGATGAAATTATTTCAATTGGAGATTATGTCCTAACCGGTGGAGAAATTCCGGCAATGGTTATTGCAGATGCAGTAACCAGACTAATTCCGGGTGTCCTTCCTAAACCGGGTGCTATCGAACTAGAATCTTTTTCGGAAGAAAACTTACTCGAATTTCCCCAATATACAAGACCCGAGAAGTATCGTAGCTGGAAGGTACCAGAGGTTCTTCTTTCTGGTAATCACAAAGAAATTGAAAAATGGAGAAAACAAGAATCACTTAAGCGGACCAAGAAAGTTCGCAGCGACTTAATTTGAAGTAACTGTTGGCCCAGACTACTTTTCTTTCTCCCACCGGGAGACTGGTGATGTAACTTTTCCGTATTTTTGCATAAGCCAGAGGGTTGCCGTCAGAAAAAAATAGTAGAGGGGACCGTGATATATTTTTGCGCTTTCAATGAGTTGTTTATTTGCGACCTCTTTCCCCATTTTCTTGGAACTTGCCCCATGGTGATGATAAAACTCTGCTTCCGGACAAAAATATAAGGGTATTCCGGCTTTTTTTAACCTTCTAGAGTAATCAACGTCTTCGAAATACATAACCAATTTTCTATTCAAGTACCCAATTTTATTAATCACCTTTCTGGGTATCAAAAAACAGGCCATAACCGCGCATTCCACACGTACCGGTCTTACTCCTTTTGGCCTGTACATGAAATAGCTTCCTTTTATCTGTAAAAAATATTCTTTAATTGCCCCTGAAATAGTGGGTAAGAAGAAGCACGAATCCTGCGGAGTTCCGTCTGGGAAAATGAGCTTTCCGGCCAACACCGCTTCGTTATTAAAATGTTCACTCGTTTTGACGAGAGAGTTTAATGAACCCTTCTTAACTTCTATATCACTGTTAAGCATTAATATTAGTTCTCCACGGCTCGCTTCCATTAGACGGTTATAAGATTTAACAAATCTCAGGTTCTCCCTATTCTCCATAAACCTAGCTTTTGGGTATTTGAGAATGAGATTTGAGAAATCATCTTCGGGTGAGTCGTTCAAAACTATAACCTCATCCCGCGCCTCATCGTATCCGGAGTCCTTCTTGAAAATACTTTTCAATAGCTGGTCGGTAAGACCCGAAGTCTTATAAGAAGAAATAATTATTGATAACCTTATTGGATAGTGATAATTTCCAAGGTTTTCTTTATGTAGTGGATAATTTCCTTTTACACCCCAAAGAAAGTCCCAAATTCCTCTTTTTTGGGCGGGCCTGCCAAAAATCAGATTCCTTATCACCTCCCGAAAGACTGCGAATTTAGTCCTGAGACTTGCGTATTTCGCGCTAAAATAAAGTCTGTTTCTGGTTAATAAATAATCTGTCTGGTCACTCCCTATTCCAAAGCTTCGAGAAACTTTGTGATAGATAAAAGTGTTACCTGAGTAATAAAGCTTTCCTCCACCTGCAAGAATCCTTTGTTGCCAGTCGTTATCTTCAAAATATGCATATAGCTTTTCGTCAAAGTACCCAAATTTTTCAAGAGTTCGCCCTTTTATTAGCAAACAACAACCACTTACAAATTCAGTTTCACCGGTTTCGTCAAACTTTCCCTTATCAACCTCGTCGATACCCCTGTGTATGCTTCGAACGTCTCCCCAATCAAAACTCCCCCCGGCGTACCAAAGTACTTTGCCTAGGTCCCCTTTTTTATACCTACTTTTATAAAATTCATAACCGGGAGCAAAATAAATCTTGGGTGAAACAACGTTAGCCTTAGGATCGTCATCTAAAACACTTACTAGTTTCTTAATGAGTTTAGCATCGCCAATTAAAGTATCGTTATTAATAATCAAAATATATTCTGCACCCCAGGCGACTGCATATCTCATCCCAAGGTTGTAATTCCCCGCAAATCCTTTGTTTTCCCCCGCCTGAATTATTTCAAGGTTTGCTACTTCCTCTTTAACAAAATCCCCCAACCACTCGTTGGGAGTAGCCTCAACTACTACAATCTTAAAATCGAGCCCACTAACGTCTAAATTATTAAGGGACTTTAAAAGCGCGAGTGTATCTTCTTTCCCACCAATATTTACGCTAACCAGTGCAATTTTTTTCATAGTTCCCTATACGCTTGTAAGTAGGCGTCCCGCCTAATCTTGTTTCCTAAAAATGTGAATGCCAAGAAGCGAAAAAATACGCCAATTTTAACGACTAAAGTCAGTAGTTTAGCTTGCCTTAGATAGTGCTTTCGTAAAAAATAGACGATACCCAATATTTCCAGGCGGTATATATTTGTCAGTTTTTGAGGGTCTCCTTGCGCGCTTGCCTTGTCTAGGTGAATAACAGAAAAATTTGGGGTATAGCAAATTTTATATCCTGACTCTTGCACCCGTCTACACCATTCAACCTCGTCCATATACATAAAGAAATTTTCGTCAAACCCCTGAGTTTCCTCAAACACTTCCCGCTTCATAAACAAAAATGCCCCCATAACCCACCCTACTTGACGATCATTCACAAAAAAATTTCTTTCAGTAGGATGAACGGGTTGAAAAAAATTCTTAATAATTGGTAATTTATCGAGTCCCCATATCCAAGACCAGACCGATTTGGGAGTTGGTAAATACCCGGCAGACGGCTGGAATCTTCCGTCTTCATAATATAAACGACAACCGATTGCGTCACAGGTGGGATTTTTCTCTAAATATCTAAGTGCAGAAAAAAGTGTTTTTTCTTTGACATAGACGTCGCTATTTATTATGAGTAAATAATTATTTCGAGGGTTTGCTTTTTTGAATCCAAAGTTATTGCCTCTCGCATATCCCAGATTTTTCTTCATTTTAAAGAGTCTTACCCAAGGATGTTTTTTCGCTATCATTTCCCCCGATCCGTCGTTTGAGGCATTATCGATAACTATCACTTCCACATCGGCTCTATCTTTAACAAAATCCTCGGCTTTTTTAAGACACGACAAACACCTATCAGTTATGTCTTTTGTATTCCAGCTAAGAATTACTACCGATATTCCACTTTTAAGCATATTTCAAACCCACCTTTAGCTTCGCCAAACGATATTTTTCCAAAAGCCAAACTCCTAGCCAAACTATAGCAATAATGGGGGCAGGCCCTAATTCCCTCCAGTGTTTTCGAATAAATATTCGCATAGCGTAAGCGGCAGACTTTGCCGACCTTACTCTTGTTTCTTTTGGAACACCTACTTTGGCTGTCGACCAAAGCCCTGAAGACGAACCTTTATAATGCAAGATTTCTTCCCCTGCCTCATACCAGATCTTTCCCCCCAGCTTTTTTATACGAAAGCACATTTCAATATCCTCACCATTCCAAAAGTAGTCCTCATCCCACCATTCGACTTTATCTAAAACCTTCTTTCTTATTAATAAATAAGTTCCGCTAATACATTCAATTTCGTGGCTATAATGATAATCCAAATAAGTCGCGGTGTAGCCTGCAAAAAATTTTGATTTAGGAAAGATTTTCGCAAGGCCCGACCAATAACTTAGAGTATTCCAGATAGTCGGAAGTCCCCTGTGGCAAGAATAATCCAACTTTCCGTTTGGGAGCATTACCCTACACCCCACTGCCTCAATGTCTTTCCGCTCATCCAAAACGCGTATAGTATTTTGGATCACCTTGCCGACAATTTTGGTATCCGGGTTGAGAAACAATACATATTCGGCGTTAACGAGCTTGCGGGCTAAATTATTACCCTTAGCAAAACCTAGATTATTTTTGCTGGCAACGACGTCTACTTCGGGAAATTTTTTTTGAACTAACTCTTTCGTCCCATCACTTGAGGCCATATCCACTACAATCAGTCGCCAATCGTCAGTTTTTCCTTTTTGTTTATAAATGGAGGCTATAGACTCAACCACTAAATCCCTCACATTATGGGTATTAATGACTATATCAAGACTTCTGGCCATAAGACCTTAATTATACAATGAAGTTAGCCT
>CAYNFU010000014.1:0-6577 GCA_964396785.1 uncultured Gammaproteobacteria bacterium
AGGTTTTTTAAAACCCTATACCCTGCGGTACTTGAGTCAACTTGGTTGGCAACAAAAGTACCCACTTCATAGCTTCGAAATACCTCAACGAGCCCCCCGTAATGGTCGTCCTGTGGATGGGTGAGAATCACTAACTCAATTTTCTTGTCCCAAAAAGGCATATATTTTGCTAAGCAGTCAAGAACTCTTCTATCCGGTCCTCCGTCTATTAAAATTTGATTGCCTTTGTAAACCGCGAGAATGGCGTCTCCCTGGCCTACATCACAGCTAATTAGGTGAAGTTTATCGTCAGAAGCCGAAGACCCCGCAAGAACCAGGGCCAGGAAGCTTAGCCCGATAATCCCAAAGATATATTTCCAGATACTCTTCATGCAAATAGTTTAACCACTCCGATAAAATAACTCGTCAAGGGAATTGTCAAAAGTAGCAAAATTTTTCCCAGGTCGGGAATAAGGAGCCCAACGAGACTTCCTACCCCGGCAATCATAGTCATTGGCGCAATTGTAGGAGCAATGGCTGTGTTTATTAAAGGAGAGAGAATATTAAATTGGCCAAAAGTCAAAAATATTACAGGCGCTACTCCAACTTGGGCGGCGAGAGAAGTGGCAAAGTTTTCCTTTATCACTTTGGGCAAGAAAGAGAAAGTCTTTTCAAGTTTCGGTTCAAAGGCGAGGATCGAAGCCGTTGCCAAAAAAGAAAGGATAAAACCGAGATCAGTTATCCAGTTTGGCTTGACAATAAGCATGAGGAGGGCGGAAATTCCCAGTCCTCGCCAAGCATAATTTAACCTTCCTACTTTTTGGGCAACAAAGGCAATACTACCCATTATTGCCGCTCTTATTATTGGGGCATCGAATCCAGAAATGAGAGCATAAAACCAGACTCCGAAAATGGCCATGACAATTGCCTTGCCTCTGGGAAGGAAAATAGTAAGGAGCCCTATTAAAAAGGAGGCAACCAGGGTTACATTCATTCCCGAGGCTACAACAACGTGGGCCGTACCGGTACTTTTTAGCGCTTCCCAAAAATAAGAGGGCATTCCACTTTTTATTCCCAAGGTAACTCCTGCAAGTAAGGAAGAGTGGGGTTCGGGAAGTGCTTTTCTTAAATTTCCCAAAAGTTTTTCTCTCAGTTTATAAAGTACTCCCCGACCCTCTTTCTTTTCTATTAATAGAGGATTTTTTAACTCCCTCCCCTCGACAACTCCCTCGATAATTACAAAGTCGCCGTAAGAGACTTCCGGGTAAGAGGGCAAATAAATTTTTAGTCCTTGGAGATTAAATCCTTGGTAGTAAGAATACTTAATTGGTTCTGAGGAAACGGTATCAGAAATTCTAACTTTTTGTCCTTCGGAAAACTTGGGGTTATACGTTATTAGGCGAAGGGTTAATACCAAAATTAAGAAAAACCATATGAAGTATTTCATTAAAAAACCGATATATCATTTTTTATCTTTTCGTAGGTCGACTGAGGAATTACCTTTCTAGACGCCAACTCCTCTATGTTTGAGTAAGGACGTTGTTCAATGATTTTCTGGGCGTAAACAGGGCCAATTCCATTGAGGGCTTCTAGCTCATTTTGGGATGCTTCGTTAATATTGACTAGACCACTCCCCTGAGTCGATGTACCAGTTTGATATACTCCTAAATTGTTAGCACTCGCCCCCTTTAACTGCTCATCAGTTGTAGGTATGTAAATTTTTTGTCCGTCGGTAATAAGGGCCGCCCTGTTAATAGTTTTATCGACCCAATTTCTATCGGCACTTAGACTAAGTCCCCCGGCGGCAATTAGCGCGTCGTCTACCCGAGAAGCGGCCGGCAGTTTATAAACGCCGGGAGAGGTAACTGCACCCGCTACCTCAACTATCAGAAAATCATTTGCTACACCTTCCGTAGTCTCTTCTAGGACTTCAATTTTATCTGAAGATACAAAGTTCCCTTTTAAGGTAAAAATACCTAGGGCGAGGACTAAGAGGCCTGCAAAGAAAATCCCCAATGGCAGCCGGTTTTTTGTGAGGAATTCTTCCATAATTCCCCAAATATATACCATAAATTTAAATTGTAAATATTTGAGGCTAAATTACGAAGTTTATGAGCTTTTGAGGTACAAAAACTGTTTTCTTGATACTCTTTCCTTCAAGCCACTTTGCGATCTTTTGGTCGGCCCTAGCCAATTTCTCTACCTTGTTTTCGTCTTTTCCCGAATCACGATCCAGCCTCAGCTCTCCCCTCACTTTGCCGTTTACTTGGATTATTAGAATAATTTCGGGTTCATCTACAAACTCGGGATTAAATTTAGGCCAGTTGGATATATGAATTGAAGTTTTTTCTCCAAGTACCTCAAACCAAAGTTCCTCGGTCATATGTGGAGCAAAAGGAGAAAGAAGTAGTACTAGATTCCTTAGGGCCTCATTCCACTCGGCACACCTAATTGTTTTGTTATTCACCTCGGGCTTAGGGTAAACAGACACTTTTTCGTAAAGGAGATTAACAAATTCCATAATAGCAGAAATTGCAGTGTTGTAGCGTAAATTTTGTATGTTTTCGGTCACTTTCTTTATAGTTTGATGCATTTTGACCAATATATCTCTGGCATCCTTTTCCTCTTCTAAAATTAAATCTCTATATTCAAAATAGAGGGCCCAAACCCGGTTAAGAAACTTCTGCATTCCTTCTATTCCCGTATCTCTAAAATCTCCGCCTGCGTCATATGGGCCCAAAAACATAAGATATATCCTCAGAGTATCTGCCCCGTATTTTTCAATATATTGGTCAGGAACAATGATATTACCCCTCGATTTACTGATCTTTGCTCCCTCTTTAATCAGAAGTCCGTGGGCGTAAAAACGAGTGAATGGTTCTTCAAAGTCGGTCAGTCCCCAATCTTTAAAAACCATGGCCAAGAAGCGCGAATATAGGAGATGAAGCACGGCGTGCTCCGCTCCCCCGATATACATGTTAACTGGAAGCCATTTTTTAGTAATTTCAGGATCCCAAGCCGCATCTTTATAACCAAGACTGGGATATCGAAGGAAGTACCAAGCGCTGTCTAAAAACGTATCAGAAACGTCAGTTTCTCGCCTTGCCTCCTTGCCGCAGCCCGGACATTTAACGTTGTAAAAATTTGCATCGAGTGCCAGAGGAGAAACTCCCGTACCCCTCGGTTGGTAATTCTCAACATATGGAAGCTTAACCGGCAAATCATTCTCGGGGGCGGAATACCAACCAGGCATATCCTGCCTCTCGCCTTTTGCCTCTTTAGCGCAGCTTTCGCAGAAAATCATGGGTATTGGAGGACCCCAATACCTTTGTCTTGATATAAGCCAATCTCTCAAGTGATAAACAACGTGGGGCCTTCCCCATCCTTTTTCTTCAATCTTTTTCCGGAGAGTCTTATCGGGTACTTTGTTTATAATCTCAAGCCCAAACTTCTCGGCAAATTCCTTGTCGCGCTCGTCATGAGCTGGAACCCCCATAATTCCTCCAGTAGCGTAGTCTGCCAGAATGTAATCGGAAACCCATACTGGGATTTTTTCTTGAGTTAGGGGATTTATTGCAGAGAACTCGGAAAATACTCCTGATTTTTGCCTCTCTCCCTCACTTTTTTGCTCCCCGCGCATAGAAATTGCTTCTTTAATGTAATTTCTGACACTCTCTGACGCTTTCCATCCTATTTCTATCCAGTCTCGAGCAAGTTCAGGGGAAACTACAAGAAAAGTTGCCGCGTTAAGCGTGTCCGGCCTTGTTGTAAAAACTTCTAAAGAATGCTTCTTATCAGCCTGCCCGGGAATTCCAACTAGTTCAAATTTAATCAAAGCACCCTCGGAGCGACCTATCCAATTTCTTTGGGCAATCTTTACCTTCTCGCTCCAATCGATCTTATCTAAATTAGCAAGTAGACAGTCTGGGTAGGCTGTTCCATCGGGTCTAACTCCCGTTGCTTGTCTAAAAAACCACTGCTCGAGTTCTTTTTCGTGAACTTCCGTCCCACACCTTTCGCATTTGCCTGCAATAACTTGCTCGTCTGCCAGAACGGTCTTACAAGAAGGACACCAATTGACCTTAGCTTTCTTGCGATATGCCAGACCTGCTTTAAACATTCTGACAAAAATCCACTGTGTCCATCTATAATAATCTGGATCATAAGTTTCCAAAGTTCTTGTCCAGTCGAAAGAATTTCCAATAGCCCTGAGTTGCTTATAAAATCTTTCTTTAGTCTTTTTAGCGAGGCTTTCCGGATGCTCTCCAACTTTCAGCGCATAGTTTTCTGAATGGATACCAAATCCGTCTAGGCCAATTGGTTCAAAAACGTCAAAGCCCTGCATGCGCGTAAATCGCCCGAAAATGTCTGCCCCTACAAAGGCGTAGGTGTTCCCTACATGAAGCCCCTCGGCCGATGGATATGGAAACATCATTAGATTGTAAAAGGGTTTCCCGGCTCCCTTTAAATCAAGAGAATATATTTTTTTCTCATCCCAAACTTTCTGCCACTTCTCCTCTATATCTTTCGGGTTATATACTTTTTTGTTTTGCATATCGGGTAATTATATCAACATTCAAAAAAACTCCAAATATTAGTTTTCACTGGCATTTTCACTCAAGGTAGCCTCGATTTCGATAATATCCGCATGCCCTTTTAAGTTAATAATTTTGCTGTAATAATTCTTTTTCACACCTTTGCGGAAAATATTAAGAGATAACCTAAATAGCCTCAGAATTTTAATTGCTAACTATAAATACTTATATGTTTTTTGCCTAAAAATCTTTTTAAGCCGCGAAATCGGTTATAAAGAGCAATTTATATGTCTGGCACTCTAGGGTCTTAACTGATAATCCTCAAAAAGGCTAACCTATAAAATTTTGCCGGTAAATAATATTGCCACTTTTTCCACGGGTTTTTTGTCGATAATGCCTCTCGTTAAAACTGTCTAATAACATTTGATTTCCGCGAACATTTTTCTTCCGCTTATATGCGGAAAATCATTTCTTTATGCCCAGATAAACGTCGACGTAGCCTCTTATGACCCTCATTATCGCAGAATCTAGCCTTATTTCCCTTTTTTGGTTGGCAGTATCCCGAAAAGCCAAAAATCTTCTAACAAGGGAAATAAAATTTGCGTGTTGAGGCAATACATCAAATTCCCCCTTTTCATTAAAGGAAGTTACAGACTTCACCGGACCATCGAATACCAACTGCTCCCTATTTCTTACTCTCAAATATAATCCTTGTGGTTTCATACTTTGATTAGGCTTTTAGCGCTTTCGATAAATAGAAACTTTTCCTCGGGAACTAAATCATATTTACCTTCCAAAATGGAAGCCGTATCGGCGAGCGTCGTCTGCAAGGGAATAAAGGATCCTTTCTCCCCTCTTTGGCTTTGAGCTACAAAGAATCTTTGGGTCATAAAATTTTTTAGTTTTCTTGCCCTGTGATAGATGATTTGATCATCTTTAGAAAGTTCGGACTCTCCAACCAGAGAAACTATTCTTTCAAGACCAGCTGCTTGTTTTAAAAGGTTTTTGGCCATCCTATTTATATCAAAATGCATCTTACCAACTACTCTTGGTTCGATTGCCGTTGAGGTAGAAGAGAGTATATCAACTGCGGGAAGTAGCCCCTCCTGATATACATTTCTTGATAGAACCACCACGCTTTCAAGATATGGGAATATCGTCTGTACCGCGTGGTCCAGAAGGTCATCTGCCGGAACATAAATGGCTTCAATTGCCGAAACAGCCTTTTCCTCCCCCGAAACTAACCTCTCTTGAAATGAGGCTATTTCACTCTCAAGGGTGGCCTGATAACCGTCTTCAGATGGAAGAGTGTTTGTTAAAACCGAGATTTCATTTCCTGCTTGGGCAAATCTAAAAACATTGTCGATAAAGAAAAGAACGTCCTTGCCCGCCTTGTCTCGAAAATACTCTGCCAAGGTTGCTGCCGAGAAAGCAGATAAGTATCTAACTGCCGGGGATTCACCCATCTGGCCGAAAATTAGAGTTGATGATGGAAGAACTTTGCTCTCTTTCAAGGCCTGATAAAGCTCAAGCGCTTCCCTAGTTCTTTCTCCGACTCCGGCAAAGACTGAGACAAAATTAGCCTCCTTGGCCACAACATTGTGTAAAATTTCGGTGAGGAGCATAGTTTTCCCTACCCCAGCACCTCCAAAAAGACCCATTTTGCCCCCGGAGAGAAGCGGCGCAAAAAGATCAATTACCTTAATTCCCGTTTCAATAAGCTTAGTTTCCAAACTTACCCTGGCTCCTGTTGTAGGTATTTTGTGAATCGGCATGGAGTCGGTTGTCTTAATAGGTCCGAGAGTGTCGTAGGGCGCACCAAATATGTTTACAGCACGTCCTAGAAGCGCCTCCCCAACGGGAAAAAGTATTTGTTTTCCGGTATTAACCATCTTGGCTCCCCTATAGAGTTTTTCAACGCCGGTTAAGGCCAGGCAGAAGAAGGAATCCTCCCGCGATGAACTATATACCTCAACCTTGACCGAAGAGTCTTCTTCGAAGGTCAAAACGTCCTTGATGGCCGGTTTTTCTCCTTCAAAGAAAACTTCAATAACCTGACCGCG
>CAYNFU010000014.1:6677-17323 GCA_964396785.1 uncultured Gammaproteobacteria bacterium
CGTCCTTGATGGCCGGTTTTTCTCCTTCAAAGAAAACTTCAATAACCTGACCGCGCACTGCAGTTACCTTTCCGTGATTATCCATAATAACTCTCAAAAATGGCAATCCCTGTTAGGGAATTTAATTGTTTTCTATTTAAGACTCTGTGGTTAATGCGAGACTTTTCAAATACCAGTTTTGTAAGCTCTTCCTTGATATTCCCGTCCGCCCTATCCATGGCCAAAACTCTTGAGGCGTATTTGGCGAGCAAGCTTTCTCGAACCACCTGCTCAAGGAGTGAAGCGAATATCTCTGTTTCGAAAAACATTAAAATCTTCTCTAGTGACGGCTCAAAGATATACTTTGTTACACTTTTTGACCCCTCAGCCGGAAGAGTTATTTCTGCCGATATTTCGAATGTCGTGGGCACCTGTTTAATGACACTTACAAATTTGCCGTAAAAGACGTGTATTTCTTCATACTGGACAATGTGTTTAACCAGGTTTGATAGTTGGTTGGTTTCGACCCTATCGTCGGGAAGATCGAAATATGAATATGGCCGGTTTTTTTCTTCTCCCAAAAAAAGCCCTAGCCCGTGTTTGCCTACAATCGTTACCTCGCTAAGGTTCTTTCTGACCTCAGCCATAAAGAGGTTAAAAGTCGACTGAACTATTTCTCCATAAAGACCCGTGTTCGCCGAAAGGAGAACCGAAACCACCTTTCCATTATGGGCAAGAAATGTTACTTTTCCGCGCCTTTTTAATCCCATCCGTCTTGTAAGCTCGCTAACCTCTTCCGCATATGAAATCCTCACTTCGTCAAAAACTTGAGAAAGTTCTGTAAGAAAATCCCTGTTGGCAAGAACCGAATCCCTGGTTTTTTTCATTCTCACGGAGGCAACCTCTCCATAGGCCCTAACAAGGGTCTCTAAGCCCTCTATTTGGGCTATTTCTGCTTTTATTGACCTTTCATCTAGCATAAGAGCTTTTATCCCCTTTCTGGAGCACCTACTGCCTCTGATATCACCTTTTCCTGGTCTTTTAGAAGTGCGGAAAGTGCGGAAAGGCTATTTGACGCCGCAATCATTTTCTCTATCTTTTTTTGATAATTTTGATCCTTGAGATAGTAGGCAAGGAGTGAATTCATTTGGTTTTTCATTATGGTGAGGTCGACTTCTTTCCAAAAACCAGCCCAGAGGGCGGCTAGAATTATGGTGCTTACGTTCAAGGGGATAATCATGTCTGGCGCCTGGTCAAAAAATGCAACAATTCTCTCCCCGAGAGCTATTGCTCGCCTCGTTTCTTGAGAAAGCTCACTTCCAAAGTGCATATATTGCCTCAACTTGTCAAAGTAGAGCATGAAACGGGTAATTTCTCGATTTATATCGCGAACCAAAGGGGTTTGAGCTTGAAGTCCTACTCGGGTAACCGACAAGAATTCATTTATGGCGGGCCTCCTTCCTTGATTAAATAGATCGCCGTCAAAGAATATGTGCCCGTCTGTCATAGACATCAAGTTTGTTTGAATGTAGCCGGAAAAGTCTCTAAAAACCGTTTCAGCTACAGGTAAACAGGTAATCGAGCCTTTGACGAAGTTTCCGGCCCGCTCAAGAACCCTGGAATGTACAAAAAAGATGTCTCCCGGGTAGGAGCTTCTTCCAGGAAATCTACGGGCTGCAAGGGTAATTTCGCGGTAGTACTTAGCGTGTGCAGTCATATCATCAAGTACCACCAAAACGTCTTTGCCTTGGTCCCGGAAATACTCTGCAATAGTCATGGCTGTATAGGGAGTCATAAATACCAGCCCCGGGGCCTCCGCGGGACCTGAGACAACCATTATGACCTGTTTTTCTACGCCGTAATTTCTGAAAAACTGTGCAGTACTTACTGTATCAAACCATCTCTTAGCGATCGAGGCATAAATACAAATTGTGCCTTTGGCGGCCTGGGTCAGGACAACTTGCTGTAAAAAAAGAGTTTTCCCTGACTTCCTATCTCCTATTACGAGCTCCCTTTGTCCTTTTCCCAAAGGAATTGCCAAGTCCACTATCGATACCCCTGTCTCAAAAGATTTGTCAATATTTTTTCTATAACCAATACCCAGAGGCGTGGTAACAAGTGGCCTTTGGGAAAGTGCAGTTTTGGGGGTTCTACCTGAAATTAAATTGCCTAATGCGTCGACGGTCTTTCCTAGAAGGGCTTCTCCAACTCCCACGGTCAGATACGTTTCAGTTCGTGCAACTTTCTCCCCAACCCTGACGTTTACCTTGGATAAAAGGAGTATCTCAACCAAGTCCTCGCTAAGAGAAATTACTTGGCCAACTTGCCCCCCTTCAAAGACCACGAGCTCATAAGGTCGAACCTTAGGTAACCCACTGGCATAGATGACCGAATGGATTATTTGTTCTACAAATCCAATTTCCTGAGCCTTTTCAAGGTAATAGGAAAGATCTTTCATTTAAGGAAAATTGCAAGCTCATTTCTTTGAGTCTTAAAAAATTCTTTAATTTTTGTTCGAAGGCTAAAGTCTCTGTAATTTCCTTGAGATATTATTATTGCGCCTCCCACAACTTTCTCGTCTTTTTTAAGCTCAACTATTACTCCCTCCCCAAGATTTTCTCTGACCCAACCCGCGAGTAGTGTTTTTGTCTCCTCCCTCGGCTCAAATGCGATTGTGAGTGTAATTTCCCTGAGCTCTCCTATAATCTCTTTCGCACCTTTTAAGAACTTTATTTTATCTACTCCTTTGTCAAAGGCTTCCTTAAGTATCCGGGAAAGCTCTGTATCGATTTTTTTTGAAAGGGCCAGATTTAGGGCTTCGGGAGAATTCTGATAAAGGGCTGCCAAGATAGTTTCAAGCTGCTCGGCAGTTTTTGAAGCCTCCTCCTTTGTTCTAATAAGACTTAGTAAGTCAGAGTACATTTTGGCTCTTTGCCTCCTCCAGGGCTTTTACTACTAATTCCTCGTGGTCAGATAAGCTCATCGCTTTGCCTACCACTTTTGAAGTAACGTCCTCAAGAACTTCAAAAATTCTCTCATCCACCTGTTTTTCTCTTACCTTTCTGTATGCTACTACCTCGAGCTCGACCTGTTTATAGGCATCAGAAACAGCCTTTTTAGCTTCCTGTTGGGAAGCTGCGATCTGGGAGGAAAGGGCGCTTCTTAAAAGCTCAATTTGGCCCTGAACTTCTTTGCCGACCTCTTTTGAAATGCTGTCGAATGTTACCCCGGCTTGGTTTTTTGCCTCAGAAAGCGCCGCTTCAAAGCTAGCCATTTGAGAACTGGTTGCTCGTTTAACTTCCGCAGAAAACTCTTCCTTTGATTTGGAGCTATAAGTAGCAGCTTCCGATATTATGGCTCGGGCTTTAGCTTGGGCATCAATTACTATCCTGTCTGCAATTTTTTTGGCTTCTAACTCGACAGCCGATTCTCTGGCTTTAGCCTCATTAACTTCACGTTCGTACTGCTCTTTAAGTGTGTAGTATTTCTTAATGAGCTCTCTAAAAGAAATTGCCACCGCCCCCAAAGTCAGGCCAAGGACGGCTGTTAGAAAAATTGTTCCGAAAAATAATATTTGATTTGTCATTTAAGCACCTTGAAATAAATTCCTTCCCTTCATTGACGTGGGTGGAGTTAACCCCATTAAATTCAAAATTGTGGGGGCAATATCCGATAGTGCCCCTTGCGGAAGATTTATAACCCTACCCTCCATGCTGGGAACTACAAAGATAACTGGTACCGGATTATTTGAATGTTCGGTATTTACTCCCCCTTCGCTTGAGGTAAAGAAAAATGAAGTCGTGGGAAAGCTTATTAGCTCTTCTGCATTACCGTGATCAGCTGTAATAACCAAATTCCCATTAACAACTTTAACCATCTCAAGAATTTCCCCAACAGCCTTATCTGCCGCCTCAACTGCGGCAATTGACGCCTTGAGATTTCCGGTGTGGGCTACCATGTCCGGATTTGCGAAATTAATTAAGAAAAAGTGATAAATATCTTTTGCAAGCTCTTTCCTAAATTCGCCAACCAGCTTAAAAACCGACATTTCGGGTTTTTTGTCGTAAGTTGCAATTTTGGGTGAAGGAACAATTAAAACGTCCTCTCCGGGTACTCTAATTTCTCGCATTCCGTCAAAGTAGTAAGTAACAAATCTTTCTTTCTCGGACTCGGCCATATGCATTTGACGGATGTTTGCCCGGGAAAGAACGTCGCCAAGAGAGTTCTCAACTACAATAGGACCATATGCGATGGCTGAAACAGGCAGTTTTTTATGGTATTCGGTCATGGTTACGAAGAGTAGATTTTGGGGCCACTTCTCACGATTGAAGGTTCTGGCAAATGTTGCTTTTCCTTCTTCAAGCTCAGTTCCTGGAGCGTAGCCGAATTCGAAAGAAGTCAGCTTCTCAAATTCTGCCAGCACAAAAGCCATCGTAAGCTGTCTTACCCTATCAACTCTGAAATTGAAAAAGATTACCGCATCTCCATTGTCCACAGTTCCAACCGGTCGACCTTCGGCATTGACAATTACGGTGGGTTCAATAAATTCGTCGGTCAGGCTTTTAGCATAGGCTCCCTTAACCGCCTCAATGGCACTTCTGGCCGTAACTCCTTTGCCCGTCACAATTGCCTTGTAGGCCTTCTCTGTTCTATCCCAACGCCTATCCCTGTCCATTGCATAATATCTCCCTGAGATCGTTGCAATTTCGGCAAATTTTGCCTCATGTAGATATTCATCGATTTTGGCAATCTCCACTTCGGCTTCTTGTGGCGGGGTGTCTCGACCGTCTGTAAAAAGATGTAATTTAACGCCCCTCACTTCATATTTCTCACAAAAATTAAGGAGCGCATAAAAGTGTTCAATTGACGAGTGGACGTTGCCGGTCCCAACAAGACCCATGATATGCAGTTTTGAATTGAATCTCTTGCTATGGTTTAGGGCTGCCAAAAAGGCTCTATTTTCAAAAAAGGCTCCTTCTTCTATCTCGATATTTATTCTTTTTAAATCCTGATAGATTACGCGTCCTGCTCCCATTGTAAGGTGTCCCACCTCGGTGTTTCCAACCTCGTTGGCCGGAAGTCCCACACTCTCTCCCGAGGCAATAAGCTGGGTGTGAGGGTATTTTCCAAGAAGTGCAGTCATATTGGGAGTCTTTGCCTTAGTTATTGCATTTCCCTCTGAAGGAGGGGCTATTCCCCAACCATCAAGAACCAAAAGCACCCAAGGAGTTATCTTATTTCCACCAAGTTTTACTGGTTTAAGAAAGGGCAGATTAAACATAAGCTATAAGATCAATATTAGGTATGCAATCGCTAGTCCAATGAGGACTATGACGATAGACATCACAATATGTAATATCATATTAAATTGTATTATCCGACTGGCCAAAGGATTTCTACCAATTGCTTCTACTCCCGAGCGTGCAACTCTACCAAAGTAGACAAAGCCCATTACGAATGAGGCTATTACAACCAAAGCGGCAATTAAGTATCTCAGAGAATCGAGTGGCTCAAGTATGGCTCCCGTTGCTCCTTGTCGAATAACTTGAAGCAGGTTAGACCGAGCTGAAGACAGACCAATCTCTGGATGGATACTTATCGAAATCAAGATCTTTCCAACAGCGTCTCCGTCACCAGATTCGTATGATTCAAGAGCGGTTCCTAAAACAAATCCATTTTCTGTAGCTAACTGACCCAGCCCATCTATTTCTGAGCTTGTAACAAAATCTCCCTCGTTAATATTTCCATTTCTTGAGGAAACTTTAACATTAGCTTTGCCTGATGTGAGAACAAATACCGGATTGTCCAAACCCGTAACTTCAAATTTGGCTGTAGGATTTGAGGTTACAACTGCAAATAATGACGAGTCATTAAGTTTATTACATTTCCTGTACCCGCCTTGAGCCGAGCAAACAATGTCACCGTCTTCCCCTCCTGCCAATTCAATAGCAATGGCTACACCTGTGCTACTCTCTTGAGCGGCGACTGGTTTATAAAAACTTATCAACACTATAAAAACCAAAAATATGTTCTTGAACATAATTACATACTGATGAACTTTTTAGAGAAAATCAAGTCATTTCTAGTTAAAAGAACTAGATTAATTTAGACAGAATTTGAAGCGAAAAGTACATGTTTAGATGAGTTTTAAATGAATATCATTTTCCGTATTATTTGCGGAATTAATTGATTTAGTAATCTACTTTCTAGGCTTACTTTATATATACTCTCCCCCCTTCAATAACTTAAACATAAAGCATCAAATTAGCATATATGTTTACCTCATAGCTTTATTTTGTATACAAAAAGGGGCTTGACAGACTATATATAAAATGGGTAAATAATTTTGGACATTTAAAGCAAAATGTCCTTATTTAAAAAACTAATCAGCTAATTAATTTCCGCAATATGCCAAACCTGCCCGAAAAAACTCTCTCAATTCAAGAAGCCGCCGAGCTTCTGAAGGTTACAACTAAGACATTAAGGCGTTGGGAAGCTAGCGGACTGCTTGTTCCAGCCCGAACAACCGGGGGCCACCGGCGCTATCTTCTATCTCAAATTCAAGACCTTAAGGGAGAAAGGCACGGCAAAGTAACCAAACGCAGACTTTTAGAGATAAAGGGTGCTCCCCTTTCTTATCAGGAATTTGAACCTACAAAATTATCTGCTGAGGATTTGAAAAGAAGCTTTGCTCACGATGGACCGGTATCTAAAAAAAGGTTTATCAGCGAATTCCCGGTACTTCTAAGTAAATTGGCAAAACCTCAAAGGAGATTGGTTGTAGTTAGTATTTGTTTATTTATAATTACGTTAACTTCCACCTTAGCTCTTAAAACAAATTTGCCCGAAAAAGTTAACTCACTTTTTGCTCCTCTAAAGCTAGAAACTTCCCAAGTAGGATCCGAAGTTGCCAGTGACAATTTCCCCAAGGGTTTGGTTTTAGCTGAAAGCACTTCGGCTAACGATATTACCTTCAAGGTGACAGTTGATAGCGGTTTCGAAGCTGACGTCGATATTTCAGGAATTCTTAATTTATCCGGAAATTCGCTCACATCAAGCGATGATCTTTCAATCGACCCTGTAGGAGACGACGCAACTCTCGGAGGTAATTTGATACTCTCTGATACATTTACGCTATCTGTAGGCGGCGGGACAGGAACCGCTTACAGCGAGTTTGCTAATGCGACAGAGGGACCAGAGAATGCGGCAATAGCTGCCGATAACGACCTCTTTGTGGGAGGAGACCTTGAGGTCGACGGAATAACGGACGTAGCTACTCTTAGCATAGGTGGAGACTCCTTTACCGATTTAACAGGAACGGGCTTACAGGTTTCTTCGAATACACTTGAGGCGACCTTGGGAACGTCAATTGAATCTAGCGAAATAACAGATGATACCATCAAGGAAGTAGATCTAAACGTATCAAACTCTCCCACTTCAGGTTTTGTGCTTACCTATAATTCAAGCATTTCAGGATTCACTTGGACTGCGTTGGGAAGTTCAACGACATGGACAGATTCTGGTACAACCGTATACTTAACAGATACAACCGACGAGCTAGTCTTGGGTGGTACAACTCCCCTTTCTTCTGCCAAGTACTCAATTGACGGAGACACAGACCAAATTCAGTTAATTGTACAGGGCAACAGTGCTCAAACAAGCAATTTGGTTGTATTTGAGCAGTCCGACGGGACCGATGTTTTCGTGCTCACCAACGCAGGCGCATTGACCGTTGCAGATACCCTATCCGTCCAAGGAGCAACAATTGGGCTTAATAACGATGCGGATGCCGACAGCGTATTGGGACTAGCCGCAGCAGCTGGCCAAGCCGGAGCCGACCTTTACTGGGGTGATGATTTGGTCTGTGATGCCTCAGCTACAAACTGCGGTTGGGCAATTTCCGCTTCTTCTCCATTTACTGCGGCTGGGGGGATAATTGACAAGGCTGATAACACAAACAGGCTAAGACTGGTATATGGGGAGGTTGGGGACGTACAGCTTGAAATTACAGATGCAGGACTCGGCTCCCCTGCCGGGGCCGACGCACTCCAGATCAGTCTTGCCGGTTCAACCGGAATAACAGCCGACAATGTAGACGGAATATTTGTAAACATAGAAGGGGCAAATGGAACCTCAACCGACGTCTCCGGGATACATATCGACTTTGACCCCATCACCGGCTCCTCCGACGATACATTCACCGGCCTTTTAATTGACGGATTAACCGGAACTTCGGCGGTAGAAACAGCAATCAATATAGGCGTTGGCTGGGATACGGACATCGACCTTCAGAATGCGGAGACTGTATCCAATAGCTCCGACGGCACTTTGGTCTTAAGCGGTGTAGGCCAGACCAATAATGCATCTTTAACTATTGACTTTGAGACCAATGCGGCCTTTCCCATCCTTTCCTCAGCAACAGATACAGCAATTGGAATTGATGAGGACCTGACTTTTGTTGGGGCTCAAACCATATCAACCTCCGATGCGGCTGACCTGACAATCGGTACAAACGACGTCAACTTCACGGCAACTGGCGGGAGTACAGGCAACGCGGATGTTGATGTGGATGGATATCTTCAGGTAGGAGGAACGGCTGAATTGGACGGGGCACTTCAGGCTGATGGAGCTGCAACATTTAATTCAACTGCCGGGTTCAACGGAGTTGCTACCTTTAATACCGATGTGGACTTTTCTTTGGCGGCTGGGGAGAATGTAACTTTAACCAATACAACGGCTTCGACAGACCAGTTAAGCCTGGCTGTATCCGGAGTTACAACCGACGCGGTTGAAGCCTTGGCAATTGCCTTTACCCAGGCTGACGATTTAGATGCAACTGATACAAATGCGGCAATTTCGGTTGCCTTAACCTCCTCTTCTGATGACGCAGATACCCTGTATGGTCTTAACTTTGTTGACTTTACAGGACAAGCTACACCAACAGAAACGGCCGTAAGGCTAGGTGCAGGGTTTAATAACCTCTTTGAAATTGAAGGAACTGCAGGGGACGGATTCCAGACCTTCATTAGGGCAACGGCTCCCACGACTGATAGGGTCTACACCCTACCCGATACAACAGACGGCACTTTCTGTCTTTCCTCGGGTAACTGTGCCGGAGGCGCCGGAGGGAGCAAATGGACAGACGACGGAGCCATAACCTACTTAACCAGCCAGACCGATAACCTGGCCGTAGGAGGAACTGACGCAACCAGCGAGTTCTTCATTGATATCGTAAACGGCGGCAATGTCGCCATCAAATCAACTGGTGATACCGAGAATATATTTGATATAGACGCCAATTCCCTAACAACAGGCTCAGCCGTTGACGTTTCCTCAACGGCAACTGCTTTTAACGGGGAGCTCCTGGTCTTAAATAAAACAGGAGCTTCGGGCTCAACTGCATTTACCTCAGACGTTGCCAATATCACCTACTCCCAGATCTTTAACGGAGGAGTTGGCTTAGACTCAACCGGAAATACCCTGGATATCTCAAGGGCCATAGAACTTAATAACTCGGGCAATACCCACACCATCTCGGGGGCGGTTGTTTCAATATCAGATACGGGTACTCAAACACTGGGAACCCTAGCTAATACGGGAAGTGTCCTTTCCCTTACCCAGAACTATACTACAGCCTCTGGGGCTCTTCTTAACCTTGCCAATTCGGGAACAGGGGCAGATATTGCCTTTAATACCACTCCCAGCTTAACCATTGGAAATGGCGGGACCTTAACCGTAACCGACGGGACAAATACCCTCTTTTCCATTGCAGACGATACTTCCGAGGGTGATGTTACGGTCACGGGAGATTTGGCAGTTAATGGAGCCACCTCGGCCGACATTACCTCTTCGAATACCGTAGCCTCGCTTTTTGACGCAACAGTAACTACCTTAAATATCGGAGCAGTAGCCGCAACCTGGGACATAGGAGCGGCAACCGGGACGGGCACCATTAACAATGCAACAACGGCGATTACCGGAATCCTGGACGTCAACGGAGGCGACGGAAGCGACTTTGCGGGAGCTGTCAGTTTTAACGATGACGTTACCCTAACCCTGGCGGGAACTGAGAACCTGGATATTGCCAATACCACCCAGGGAGCTACTGACTTGGTCTCAATTGCCCCCACCTGGACTGCCGATAATTCCGCAGACGCCCTGGCGATAACCACCACATATAACCTTTCAACCGTAGTTGGAACCCAGTACGGGCTGAACCTGGTAAATGCAGACAACGCCGGAAATACAGGCGTAATTGACGCTCTGGCACTATTCTCTAACGACCAGGCAACCGAGACCTTAGCGGACGGAGTAATCATCCGACACAATGCAGCCTCGGGAATCCTAACAGACGCTTTACAAATTGAAAACACAACAGCGGGAGGAACGATTACTAATGCCATAAATATCGTTGAAACAGCCGGAACAATTACGACTGGGCTTAACATAGGCTCAGGAGTCGGAACTGCAATTTCTCTCCAGAATGCAGAAACCATCGATAATACCTCAAACGGATCAATTGTCTTTACTGGAGTCGGCCAGACCAATAACGGGGCCTTAACCATTGATCTTGAGACCAATACCATTCCCACCTTAACCTCAAGTACAGACACGGTCATAGGCATTGATGAAGACCTGCAGTTCATTGGGGCTCAGAGCCTTTCAAC
>CAYNFU010000015.1:0-16049 GCA_964396785.1 uncultured Gammaproteobacteria bacterium
TGAAGCTAAATGTTTTATAATCTTCCCATCAATGGAGGTGGTTTCTAAGGATTAACCACAAGGGATTTGCTTGGATGTGCCAGTTTAGGGCGCCTCCGGCGCCTTTTTTTGTGAGAAAAACATGATAAATACAATATTAGCCTCAAAGGAGAGTATGGGTGCGACCTTCGTCAAAGGCCGAAGAGTTACCGTGACAAAAGTTTTAGCAGGCCCGTGCGTAGTTACGCAGGTTAAGAATATGGAGAAAGACGGATATTGGGCGGTTCAGCTTGGCTTTGGACAAAGAAGAATAAAAAATATCACCAAACCCATGCAAGGACACTTAAAGGGCGCCATTAAAGACAAAAAGGCGCCCCGTTTTTTGGCAGAAGTTAGACTTTCCGAAGAGCCAGACCTTGCCGTCGGAGATAAAGTAGTTGCCTCCGACATTTTTAATGCAGGAGACATTGTTTCAATTTCCGGAACTTCGAAAGGCAAAGGATTTCAAGGTGTGGTCAAGCGCTGGGGATTTGCGGGTGGCCCTAGGACCCACGGACAGAGCGATCGTGAGCGCGCCCCGGGTTCAATAGGCCAGGGAACAACTCCTGGGCGGGTATATAAAGGCAAGCACATGGCGGGGAGAATGGGGGCAGGTCAGATAACAATTAAAAATCTCCAGGTAGTTTCGGTTGATCCTGAAAATAATTTAGTAGAAATTTCTGGTTCAGTTCCGGGGGCAAGGGGTTCCCTTCTTAAAATAACCAGAACCTCAAAAGGTGAGCTTGAAGGAATCCAAGAAGTTCAGGCAAAAGTCGTCGAGGGCGAGGCGCCAGCTGGGGAAGTAGCCGTCGAGGGAGAGGTCGCGGCAGCCGAAGGAGGAGCAGAAGCTCCTAGCCAGGAAGCTCCGAAAGTTGAGGGGAAACAAAATGAGTAAGGCAGTAGTTTATTCGGTTAAAGGAATTAAATCGGGAACTTTTGACCTTCCCAAGGATTTTAGTGAGAAAGAAAACCTAACACTTCTCGCCCAGGCCATTAGGGTTCAGACTTCCCGAGCCCATATAGGTTTGGCTAAGGTCAAAACTAGGGCCGAGGTTGATAGAACCAAAAAGAAAGTATATCGCCAAAAAGGGACGGGTGGGGCAAGGCACGGGAGTCGAAGCGCCCCTATTTATGTAGGAGGTGGGGTTGCCCACGGACCCAAGGGAGTCAAAAAGGAACTTTCTCTCCCCAAAAATCTTGCAAAAAAGGCATTAGGTATTGCCCTAACCCTTAAGGCAAAGGAGGGGGATATTGTTGTCGTAAATGGCTTGGGAGTTGTCAAAAAAACAAAGGAAATAAAGAGTTTAATCGATAAAATTAAAAAGGCAAGACAGTTAAAAAGAGCCCGATTTACATTTGCCCTTTCTTCCGATAACCTCTCTGGGGTTAAAAGTATGAAAAATATTGATGGGGTAGTTACTCTTCCTTTTAAGGATCTTAATGCAACCCAAGTATTTATGGGTGGAGTCTTGGTAATAGACAAGGCTGTTTTTGCCAAAAAATGAAATTAGTACCATTAATTACCGAAAAAAGTTTGAGGGACGCTAAGCTCGGAAGATATACCTTTCGAGTCGAAAGTGGCGCAAGGAAGCCCGAGATAAAAAAGGCAATTGGAGAAGTATTTGGCGTCCATGTAGTTAGCATTCAAACTTCAAAAATAGGCGGAAACCAAAAAAGAAATACGAGGGGTTATAAGCAAAAGACTTTGGCTGAAAAAAGAGCAAGAGTTACCTTAAAAGAAAAAGAATCTATCGATTTATTTGAGGAAAAGAAAAAATGAAAAGCTTAAAGACAATACTTGCTAAAAAAAGCGGAAGAAGCCAGGGGAGCTTAACCGTTAGACACCAAGGAGGACGGGAAAAACGCTACTTAAGGAACGTGGACTTTAAGAGGGACAAATTGGACGTTTGGGGGAGGGTAGAGACTATCGAGTATGACCCCAATAGAAACGCCGAAATTGCACTAGTTCTTTATGAAGACGGTGAAAGGCGTTATATTTTAGCCCCCGACGGGCTTGTCATTGGTCAAAAAATAGTAAGCGGCCCCAAGGCCCCGGTTGAGAGTGGAAATGCACTTCCCCTTGGAAAAATTCCCATAGGCACAGGGATTCATAACCTCGAGGTCAGAGCCGGTAAGGGCGGACAGATGGTAAAATCCGCGGGGGCCGTTGCCTCCGTCCAGGGAAAAGAAGATAACTGGGTTCTTGTTAAGCTTCCCTCAGGCGAGGTTAGGCGCTTTGACCCCAAAGCTTTTGCAACTATCGGACAAGTCGGGCGAATTGAGTTTAAAACAGAAAAAATTGGAAGTGCGGGAAGAAAAAGGCATATGGGAGTAAGACCCACTGTGAGGGGTGTTGCCATGCACCCTCATGCACATCCCCACGGAGGAGGGGAAGGAAGAAGCCACATAGGCCTTAAGTATCCAAAAACTCCCTACGGGAAAAAAGCCGTCGGGAACACAAGAAAGAGAAGGAAGTATTCTGATAAATTAATCGTTTCAGGAAGGAGCCTGGGGCCCCACCACTAAAATGTCAAGAAGTAGCAAAAAAGGACCGTTTGTCGACCCAAATCTAGTAAAAAAGATTGGGGCAGGTATGGGGACAAAGGATTTACCAATAAAAACCTGGTCCCGAAGGTGCCAAATCCCCCCGGAATTTGTGGGAAAGTATTTTCAGGTCCATAACGGCAGGATTTTTATAGACGTTTTTGTATCGGAAGACATGGTGGGTCATAGACTTGGAGAATTTGCACCAACAAGAACCTTTAGAGGACATGGAGAAATCGTCAAGAGGATATTAGAAAAGACATAAAAATGGATATTATTGCGACACAGAAATATTTGATAACATCCCCCAAGAAATTGAGGGAAGTTGCGGCAGTTGCAAAGAAATTGAGTCCTGCAAGGGCACTTGAAGTTTTGCCGTTTATAGGTAAAAGAGCGGCAGGTCCCCTATCAAAAGTTATAAAAAGCGCGATCGCCAATGCCAAAGTAAAAGGGGAAGCGGAGGGGGATTTGGTGTTTAAAGAAATCCAAATAAGCGAGGGTCCAAGACTTAAAAGGTGGAGAGCAGGAGCCCACGGTCGGGCCAAACCCTTTAAAAAGCGCATGAGCCATATAAGAGTCGTACTCACGAGCGTAAATAGAGAACTTTCAAGTAAGGATAAGGAAGCCAACAAGGTTGAAGAAAAGAAAGGAAAAGATGTCTCAAAAGATTAATCCGGTGGGAATAAGAGTAGGGAATTTTCTTCCCTGGAAGTCGCGTTGGTTTGTCGAGGGTGGGAAATATAAAGAGTTTCTCATAGAGGACGTAAAAATTAGAGCCGCCCTAATGGACAAACTAAAACTTGCTGGAATATCACTTGTCGAAATTGAAAGGTTGCCAAAGTCCATGGTAATAAATTTGACCGTTTCTCGCCCCGGAGTAGTTATAGGCAGGGGTGGGTCTGGAATTGAGGAAGTCAAAAAATTTGTTTTGGAAATAATGAAAGAAACCCGGGGTGAACTTCCAAAAGATCTAAAGATTGACCTTAAAGTTAGCGAGGTAAAGAATTCCGAACTTTCGGCACATTTAGTAGCAACAAGAATTGTGGGAGAGCTCGAGCGAAGAATGCCCCACAGGCGCGTCGTATCAAAGACTATAGAGCGTGTTATGGCGGCGGGTGCACTTGGAATAAAGGTCGTCTTGGGAGGTAGAATTGGAGGGGCCGAAATTTCAAGGGTAGAAAAGTTTCAAATGGGATCAGTTCCAAGTCAAACCCTAAGGGAGACAATTGACTACGCCCAAGTTCCGGCGCTTCTAAAAAGAGGCTATGTCGGAGTAAAAGTTTGGATCCATAGGAAGGAAGAATAAAATGCTACAACCAAAAAGACAAAAATACAGGAAAGCATTTCGAGGAAAAAGGAGAGGTGTCGCATCACGTGGAGTGAACTTAACATTCGGTGAATTTGGTTTGAAGTCTTTGGGGCGCGGCTGGTTGGCGAGCCGTCAGATTGAGGCCGCCAGAAAAGCAATAACCCACGGGCTTAAAAAAGGGGGAAGAGTATGGATTAGGGTTTTCCCCGATAAGCCCGTTACCTCCCGACCTGCTGGGCAGAGGATGGGAAGCGGCAAAGGGGAAATCGATAGATATGTTGCCGTAGTTATCCCGGGTAGAATCCTTTTTGAGATTGCCGGAACGACCAAAGAAATTGCAAAAGACTCTTTTGAAAAAGCCGCAAATAAATTGCCATTTAAAACCAAATTCATATCAAAAGAATAAATTTATGAAGAAAAAAGATGTAGAAACCCTAAGGGGAAAAGAAGTAGCCGAAATAAAAAAGGCATTGGCGGGGAAAAGGGCTGACCTTATCAAGGCCCAAGTAGAGATGTATGGAGGAAAAGAGAAAAACCTAAAAAAGGCTAAGAATTTAAGACGGGAAGTCGCCCAAATGCTTACAATTATTAAAGAAAGAGAGATATTAGAGAGGGAGTCTAAAAAAGAATGAAAATTTTTAAAGGAAGGGTAATTGCTACCAATATGGCCAAAACGGCGGCGGTTGAGGTTGAGCGGGTTGTCGTCCACCCAATCTATGGGAAGAGATTTAAGAGGGCCAAAAAATATCTAGTTCACGACGAGTTTGGGGTGGGCGTGGGAGATGAGGTCAAATTTGTTGCCTCAAAGCCCTATAGCAAACTCAAAAAATGGAAAATTATCAAAAGCCCAGCTCAAATGAAAGGAAATAAGTGATTCAATTAAGAACAATGTTAACTCCCGCCGATAATTCAGGCGCAAAGCGCTTGATGGTTATTGGAGTCCCGGCCAAAGTAGGCAAAACCGCCGCTCTTGCCGACGTAGTTCTTTGTGTAGTCAGAAGCGCCAACCCTGCAGGGGTAGTTACCGATAGCGAAAAGGTAAGAGTTTTAATTGTCAGAACCCGAAAAGAGGTTAGGCGCCAAGACGGAACATATGTCCGCTTTGACGATAATGCGGGAGTCGTCATTGACAAACAAGGTCTGCCCCGAGGAACAAGAATATTAGGACCCATCGCCAGGGAAGTAAAAGAAGTCGGATATCATAAAATTGCGTCGCTTGCCAGGGAGGTAGTCTAAAAATGCTCAAATTCAAAGTCGGAGACTCAATCAAAGTCACACTTGGAAAAGACAAGGGTCGAGAAGGAAAAGTCGAAAGAGTTTTTCCCAAAGACCTTACACTACTTGTGCCCGGGCTTAATATTTATAAAAGGCACGTCAAAGGGCAGGGTGGACAAAAAGGTGGAATTTATGAAATCCCGAGACCCTATTCTTTTGCCAAGATTTCCCTCATTTGTCCAAAATGTAAAAAAGTTACACGAGTGGGTTTTAGAATTATGAAGGATGAAAAAGTAAGAATTTGCAGGAAGTGTAAAAAGGAGATAGATACAAAATAATATGGCAAAGCCTAGATTTCAAGAAAAATATGAGAAGGAAGTAATGAAAGCTTTAGCCCAAGAATTTGGAATTAAAAATAAAATGGCGATTCCAAAGATAGAGAAAATTGTCGTGAATGTCGGGGTCGGCGAAATTGCAAAAAATAAAGATACCATGGAAGGGGCAAGGAACGACATTGCTCAAATTACGGGACAGCGTCCATCGGTGAGGGCAGCGAAAATATCGGTCGCAACCTTTAATATACGGCGTGGAATGCCGGTGGGACTTACAACGACCCTAAGGGGAGAGAAAATGTATGCATTTTTAGACAGACTTATTTCTATAGTACTCCCCCGTTTTAGGGATTTTAGGGGAGTTTCTGCCAAGAGTTTTGATAAAAGTGGAAATTATACTTTGGGAATCTATGAGCATACCGTTTTTCCGGATCTTGATTTAACCAAGGCGCACGCAATTAAAGGATTTGAAATTACGATAGTGGCAAATGCCGGAAGTCCCAAGAGGGCCAAAAGGATGTTAGAGCTAATGGGAATGCCGTTTGAAAAAGTATAAGCGAAGCTTAAGACTTCGTCAAAAAAAATATGGCTACAAAAGCAAAAGAAGTAAGAGAAGACAAAAAACTTAAATTTAAGGGTCGCTATCGAAACCGCTGCGGGCGTTGTGGTAGACCCCGCGGGTTTATGAGAAAATACGGCCTCTGCAGGCTTTGCTTTAGGGAGCTTGCCTTAAGGGGAGAAGTCCCAGGAGTAAGAAAGGCTAGTTGGTAGTAGTATGGAAAAAACAAAAAAGGGGAAAAAAGACAAAAAAGTAAAGTTTGTGATGGTGGGATACCCCGTCGGCGATTTTTTGATTAGGATCAAAAATGCGGCACTCGCCCGACAGAAAGAAGTGGTTGTTCAAAGAACAAAACTTATTGAGGCGACAGCAAAAGCTTTGGTCAAAGAAAGGTATTTAGAAGACCTCAAAAAAGATGGCGACGAGATTAAGGTTAGTTTGACATTTCGAGCCAAAGAACCTGAAATTTTGGGTTTAAAACTTATCTCAAAACCCGGTTTAAGAGTCTATGTTGGGGTTGAGGAACTAGCGAAAAGAAGAAAACCCTCGACACTTTTTCTTTCTACCCCCAAAGGAATAGTTTCGGCGAAAGACGCAATAAAAGGACGAGTCGGAGGCGAGGCAATTTTTGAAATTTGGTAGGAAAACATGAGTAAAATTGGCAAACAGTTAATTTCAGTTCCCAGCGGGGTAAGCGTTGAGATTTTAGACGAAGAGGTCAAAGTTAGCGGGCCTAAAGGAACTCTTTCCTTGAGGATTCCCTCGGGAATTTCGGTAGTCCAAAAGGAAGAGGAAATAAGTCTCGTAAGCTCAAAAAAATCAAAAACTGGCAAGAGTCTTTATGGAACAACCAGGGCGCTCCTGGCAAACAATGTTAAAGGTGTTAGCGACGGTTGGACAAAGGAGCTCGAGCTTGTGGGAACTGGTTATAGGGCAGAGGTAGTGGGGGGTAATTTGGTTTTGGCGGTCGGATATTCGCACCCGGTCAAAATTTCCGCCCCAGATAGTATCACGTTTAAGGTTGAAAAAACTTTCATAACAATTGAGGGGCCAAACCGAGAGCTAGTTGGCCAGATTGCGGCAAATGTACGTAACGTTCGTCCCCCCGAGCCATACAAAGGCAAAGGCATAAAATATAAGGACGAGGTAATAAGGAGAAAGGCAGGCAAAGCGGCGAAAACCGTCGGCGCGCCCGCTTAAATATGATTAATAAATTAAAAAGAAAGCTAAATCGAGAAAGAAGAACTAGGGTAAAAATTGCAAGAGTCGGTAAGTACCCGAGACTTTCGGTATACCGTTCTAATAAGCACATTTTTGCCCAAATAATTGACGACAGTAAAGGAAACACCCTGGTTGCCGTATCGGATAAAAGCCTAGCCAAGGGAAAGGAAGAAACATTAAGAGGAGTTGCTCTCTCCGAAACAGTGGGAATTGCCCTTGCTGAAAAGGCAAAAGCTAAAAAGATATCAAAGGTTACTTTTGACAGAGGATCGTATAAATATCACGGACGAGTCAAGGCTCTTGCAGAAGGAGCCAGGAAAGGGGGACTAAACTTTTAATGGAGTACCGGGGTTATCAGGAAGTACGGGAGTTTGAGGAAAAGGTAGTCGAGATAAATAGAATTTCCAAAAAAACCAAGGGTGGGAACCAAATAAGATTCTCGGCCCTCGTTGTTGTGGGAGACAAAAAAGGTAAAGTTGGAGTGGGGCTATCAAAAGCCCCAGACGTAAGAGGAGCAATAAGGAAGGCAATTGCTGCGGCTAAAAGAAGAATGGTGCAAGTTCCTCTCAAAGGAAACACCATTCCCCTATCTGTGAATGAAAAGTTCTCTGCCGCAAAAGTCCTTCTTAAACCCGCTCCTCCAGGAAGCGGACTTATTGCCGGGGGACCTATGAGGGTGGTTCTTGAGCTTGCCGGTATTAAAGACGCGGTAGGCAAAATTCTGGGAACAAAAAATAAAATTTCAAATGTTTATGCGACCTTAAAAGCATTAGATACAATTTCGATTATAAATGGAAGGAGGATGAGTCGTGGAAAAACTTCCTAAACTTCTTAGCAAAGGTAAAAAAAGAGTTGGCCGGGGCATTGGGAGCGGCAAAGGTGGTCATACCGTGGGGCGTGGCCAGAAGGGTCAAAAATCTAGAGCCAACTTAGGGATTCTCTTTGAGGGAATAAAGATGAAGAAGTCCTTCATCAAAAAACTTCCCCTTAAAAGAGGCAAAGGAAAATTTGGGCCAAAAGATAAACCAATAGTTATTAATATGGGTGAGCTTAATTTTTTGCCCGCAGGCACTAAGGTTGATTTGGCGATACTTATAAAAGAAGGTATTGTAGATGAGAGGGACGCGAAGGCCTTCGGAGTAAAGATTTTGGGTGGAGGGAAATTGACTAAAAAGCTAAATATTCTCCTTCCGACCTCAAAATCCGCCGCCAAAAAATTAGAGAAAGCGGGTAGTAAGGTAGTCAAGGATGCTTAAGTCAATTGCCCAATTTTTTTCTAAGGTAGTCAAAACTCCGGTAATCAGGAGGAAACTTTTAATTACGGCGGCAATTGTTTTGGTTTTTAGACTTGTAGCCCACATACCTGCGGCTGGAATAGACAGGACATCTCTCGCGGCTCTTTTTTCGGGTAGTCCCCTTCTTTCGCTTCTCGACGTCTTTTCTGGTGGGACTCTCGCTAATTTTTCTATTATGGCTCTGGGTCTAAACCCCTATATTAACGCCTCAATAATCTTTCAACTTTTGACTTTTGTGGTTCCCTCGCTTGAGGAGCTTTCAAAAGAAGGAGAATTCGGACAGGAAAAAATAAATCAGTACACGAGGTTTTTGACCGTTCCCTTGGCGGCGCTTCAGGCTTTTGGAATGTACACCCTATTAAAAAGCCAGGGAATTATTTCACAACTTTCCCCAATTGCACTAGTTGCCCTGGTTCTTACAATGACCGCAGGAACCGTCCTTGCAGTTTGGCTGGGTGAGCTCATTACCGAATATGGAATAACAAACGGAGTTTCATTCTTAATTTTTACTGGAATAGTATCCCGGCTCCCAGTTATTATTGGTCAGTCGGTAACGACTATTGCTTCGGCAGACATGCTTAAGGTAGGGGTTTTTCTGGCGGTTGCAATGGCAATTGTCGGATTAATAGTTTTTATGAACGAGGCGGTAAGGAGGATTCCGATTTCCTATGCCAGGCGGGTAGGACGAAACCTTCCGGGGTCATCTTATCTACCGTTAAGACTTAATCAAGCAGGAGTAATCCCGATAATTTTTGCGGTTTCTTTAGTACTTCTTCCCTCAATGCTTAGCCAATTTATGTCGGGTTCGGGAAACCCGGGTGTTGCAAGATTTGCCCAGACGCTTGCCTTAAATTTTAATCCTCAAACACTTATTTATAATGTATTTTACTTCTTCCTAGTTTTTGGTTTTACCTATTTCTATACTGCGGTGGTATTTAATCCCGAGAAGATTTCGGAAAATTTGCAAAAAAATGGCGGCTTTGTATCGGGAATTCGCCCGGGGACCGAGACCACAAAATATCTTTCCTACGTCCTCTCGCGCATAACCATGGTGGGAGGAGTATTTTTGGGACTCATTGCAGTTCTTCCCTCATTCTTCCAAAACGCCATAGGGGTAGCAAATTTGGCAATTGGGGGAACGGGGGTTTTGATAGTTGTTTCAGTTGTTCTTGAGCTTACCCGCGAACTTGAATCACAGCTCGTAGTCGGAAGATACGAAAGGTTCATTAGATGAATTTAATAATTTTGGGACCGCAAGGATCAGGTAAAGGAACACAGGCGAGACTGGTTGCAGACTCTCTCGGGCTTTTTTATTTCGAATCGGGTGACTTTTTGAGGGAGAGCGCAAAAGTTAACCCCAGGATTGATGAGATTGTAAATAAGAAGGGGGAACTTCTTCCCGACGAGGAAGTCTTTGGGCTTATAACAAAATACTTTGAAGAGAAGCATCCTACCCTGGAGAATTTTATATTAGACGGATATCCGCGTTCGTTGAAACAATATGAAATGCTTAAAAATTGGCTTTTGGGGAAGGGGAAAAAGATAAATTGGGTAATATATCTCACACTTTCGGAAGACGAATCCTTAACAAGAATTACTGCAAGACGCATTTGTGAGAAATGCGACAGGGTATGGAATTTGGTGACCAATCCTCCTCCCGCTCCCGACACCTGCGAATGTGGAGGGAGACTAATTCAGCGGCAAGACGATACGCCGGAAGTTGTTAAAAAAAGACTCGAGATTTATCAAGAAACGACTGCTCCCTTGATTGAAGTTTTCAAAAAAGACGGAATACTCGTAAGCGTGAACGGCGAACAACCTATTGATACAATCTTAAAAGAAATAGTTGCCAAGGTTGCTTGAATGGGAACTTCCATCCAGGTGAAAACTGAAAAAGAACTCGCCATTATGGCCGAGGGTGGAGAGAAGCTCGGGCGAGTGAAATTAGCACTTAAAAAAGCTGTAAAAATTGGTGTGAGTGCCGGGGAAATTGAATCCCTCGCCGTGAGTCTTATTGGGCAAGCCGGAGGGGAACCGTCTTTTAAAAAGGTGCGAGGATACTCTTGGGCGACTTGTGTGAATGTGAACGAAGGAGTCGTTCACGGCATTCCCAAGGCTAATATTATTTTTAAAAAGGGCGACCTCGTGAGCGTCGACGTTGGGATGTTTTATAAAGGTTTTCATACCGACACATCCATAAGCCTTGGCCTTGGGGTGGATTCTCGTACCGAAAGATTTTTAGAAGTGGGAAAAAAAGCTTTAAATGCCGCAATTAGGGAGGCGAGAGTGGGAAATAGAATTTTTGACATTTCCGAGACTATAGAGGGTATCGTGAGGAAGGGCGGCTACACTCCGGTTGAGGACCTGGTCGGCCACGGAGTGGGAAGGGAGCTTCACGAGGACCCGCAGATTCCCTGTTTTACCCGAGGCAAGCGTGAGGAAAGCCCGGTAATTCCGGAAGGCGCGGTACTCGCAATTGAAATAATGTATACGATGGGCAAAAAAGACCTTAAAATCGGGACCGATGGATGGACAATTACCACGGCCGATGGTAAAATATCAGCGCTTTTTGAGGAGACCGTAGCGGTGAGCGCGCACGGTCCCCTTATTTTGACGGAAGGGTAAATATGAAAGATTCAAAAAACAAATTCATTGACGGAGAAGTGACAGAGGCACTTCCCAATACCATGTTTAGGGTGACACTTGTTGACGGAAGCGTGGTACTCGCAACTCTTAAAGGAAAGTTGAGGCGCGCCTATGTCAGAATTTTTCCTGGAGATAAAGTTAAAGTCGAAATAACGCCGTATGACAAGGAGAGAGGAAGGATAGTTTACAAATATTAGGCAGAAGCCAAATATTTGGATATCTAAATATTATGCAGGTCGTAAGCTCAATTCAAATTCGTTGTAAAGATTGCAAAATAGTTAAAAGAAAAGGGGTTCTTTACGTTATTTGCAAAAACCCCAAGCATAAACAAAGGCAGGGATAATTATGGCAAGAATTGCTGGAGTGGAACTTAACGATAATTGGAAACTTGATTTCGCCTTAACGAGAGTAAAAGGTATAGGTTGGCCGTTGTCCCGAAAAATATTGTCTAAAGTAGGGATAGATGGAGCCAAGAGGCTATCAAGCTTAACGCCCGAGGAACTTTCAAAAGTAGCGGGTGAGCTAGAAAACTATTCTTTGGAAGGAGAGCTCGCGAGACGTGTAAGAGCCGACATAGCAAGACTTGCTAACATTGGAACCTATAGAGGGTCACGCCACCAAAAGAATTTACCTTCACGGGGGCAGAGGACAAGGTCAAATGCCAGAACCAAGAGGGGCAAGAGAAAAACCGTAGGGGCATTTAAGAAGGAAACTCGTTCTCTAATGAAAGATACGAAAGCGGCTGAGGAGAAAAAATGACAGACAAAGCTCAAAAGTCAAAACTGGGAAAGGTATATATTTCTGCTTCTTTTAATAATACGCTTGTTACGGTCACCAATGATAAAGGTGACGCAATTTCCTGGGGCTCGTCTGGGTCTGTAGGATTTAAAGGTACCAGAAAATCCACCCCATTCGCCGCAACAACGGCGGTTGAGAAGGTTATTAAAAAGGCGAAAGAAAACGGGGTTGAAGAGGTAGAAATTTATGTCAAAGGACCCGGGCCAGGCAGGGACGCGGCACTTCGTGCAATTCGTGCAAGCGGAGTAAGAATTTCACAAATTGCGGATGTAACTCCTATGCCGCATAACGGCCCAAGGCCCAAAAAGAAAAGGAGAGTTTAAATTATGGCAAGATATACCGGACCAAAAGATAGATTGTCTCGTCGTGAGGGTTTTGACCTTTTTGGCGCTGGGGCAAAATTGACAAGGCTTACTGTTCCCCCCGGAGTACACGGGCCAAAAGGTCTCTCTAACCCTTCGCAATACGGAAGACAGTTGAGGGAGAAACAGAAGGTAAAAAGGCTTTATGGAATTTTAGAGAGGCAGTTTAAGAAATATGTTGGACAGGCATTGAAGACCAAAGGAAATACCGGAGAAAAACTGCTTTCTATTTTGGAAAGAAGGTTAGACAACACTATTTTTAGACTTGGATTTGCGCCAAGCCGGCCAGCCGCAAGACAGCTCGTGTCCCATGGACACGTTTCGGTTTCGGGGAAAAAGGTCAATGTGCCGTCATACGGAGTAAGAACAGGTGATACAATAGCACTTTTAGGCAAAGCTCTTAATATCCCTGCGGTAAAGGCAAGTTTCGAAGAGAAAGACGTAAAAATCCCGTCTTGGCTTGAAAAAAAGGCAGCGGTTGGGAGAGTCAAGCGCGAACCTAAAATTGAAGATATACTTGAGCCAATATCAATTACAGATATTGTCGAATTTTATTCAAGATAAGGAGGTGACTAAAATTGAACGAACCAATGTTCACAGTCGAACAAGATAGCAAGAAAGACAACTTCGGAGTGTTTATTATTTCACCCCTTGAACAAGGGTACGGAGCCACTTTGGGAACTTCCCTTAGGCGCGTACTTTTGACTTCTCTACAGGGAGCAGCTGTAACCAGCGCCCGACTTTCCGGTGTAAAGCATCAATTCTCAACCCTAAAGGGTATGAGAGAGGACGTGGTGGAATTTTTGTTAAATCTCAAAAAGGTAAGATTTTCATATGGTGGGGAATCTTCCGCCAAGGGAACAATTTCGGTCAAAAGTGCTGGAGAAGTTAAAGCTAAAGACATCAAAACTCCCGCGACGGTTAAAGTTGCAAATCCGGAACTGGTTCTTGCCAACCTCGACAAAGGTGGGAAGATCGACGCCGAGATTACAATTGAGCAAGGAGTGGGATATTCTTTTGCCGAAGAGCGTGCAACTGGAGAGATAGGTTTAATTCCTCTTGATGCATCATTTTCGCCGGTAAATCGTGTCAACTACCGAGTTGAAGAGACCCGAGTGGGAAGGCTTACAAACTACGACAAATTAATTTTGGAAATAACTACCGACGGGACTATGGCGCCAAAGGACGCTTTAGTGCTTGCGGCAAAGACTTTACTTTCTTACTACGAGCAGATAGTGAGTCCCAAGAAGGTAGTTAAAACCGAGGAGACGAAAGTTGACAGCCTAGGCGTGGTAGGAAATCTTTCTGTCGAGGAAATAGGACTTCCTACAAGAGTCGCCAATGCGCTAGTCCGAGCAGGATATGAGACGGTCGAAAATTTAGCCCGTGCAAAAAGGCCAGACCTTATAAAGGTCAGAAACTTGGGAGAAAAATCTCTAAAGATAATTTCTCTTGCGCTCGCTGAGCGTGACGTTAAGTTCCTGCCGGAGGAGTAAAAATGAAAAAGAGAGTGTTTGGAAGATATCTTTCTCGTGGAGAAGGGGCAAGAAGGGCTCTATATGTTAGCCTGGTGAGGGCCCTAGTTGAACGTGGAAAAATTGAGACGTCAAAAGCCAAGGCTAAGGCGGTAATACCGGAGATTGAAAAATTGGTGACGCAAGGGTTGAAGGGTAATTGGTCAAAAATTCTTTCTTTTTTTGGAAATGACAGAAAAATAACTCGTGAACTTTCCGACCTGGTTCGTCAATTTAACAGAAAAAGCGGTTTTATTAGACTTATAAATCTTTCGAAAAGAACGGGAGATCAAGCCGCGATGGTTAGGATTGAGTGGGTCGATAAAATAGTGACGGAAGCGAAAGAGCCGGGTGATAAGAAAAAGTTGGAAGTAAAAACCAAGGCAAAAGGTGAAACCCGACCGAGAAAAACCGCAAAGAGAAAAGTAGCGAAACAACTAAAATGAAAACTTACCATACAAAAGCTAAAGAAATAGTAAGGTCTTGGAACTTACTTGACGCCAAGGGTGAGATTTTGGGTCGCCTTGCAACTAAAGCGGCGAGTATGCTTATGGGGAAACACAAAGTTACTTACTCCGCACACGTAGATATTGGCGACTATGTTGTAATTGTCAATTCCGAAAAGATTAAGCTTAGCGGAAAAAAGACCTCACAAAAAGTTTATAGAAGTCATTCAGGATACCCCGGAGGATTTAAGGAGGTAAGCTACGCCAAGCTCTCTAAGGAGAGCCCCGCCAAGGTGATAGAACTTGCAATTTCTGGTATGCTTCCGGGAAACCGCCTTAAAAGGGCAAGACTTGAAAGGTTAAAGGTTTTAGTCGGAGAAAGAAATCCCTACGAGGACAAATTTAAGGAGAATGGTAAAAATTAAAAAAGAGAATTATATTTATGCAGCGGGAAAGCGAAAAACCGCCTCAGCCCGAGTAAGGCTTTTTAAAGGTACTGGGGAAACTCAAGTCAATGGGATTTCCATAGCCGAATATTTTCCGGGAGATGTACTAAAATCCATTTGGCAGAAACCCTTTGAACTTACCGAGACCTGGGGGAAATATTATGCAACAGCCAAGGTCGCCGGCGGCGGCAAAAGTGGACAGGTTGAGGCATTTGCCAATGGCCTGGCCAAGGCTTTGATACTCTCTTCAGAGGATTTTAAAACTCCGCTAAAAAAAGCAGGGCTTCTAACTCGGGACGCAAGGGAAAGACAAAGAAGAATGGTTGGAACCGGCGGAAAAGCAAGGCGAGCCAAGCAGTCTCCAAAACGCTAAAAATTTAACATGACGGCGAATGAATATCTTACGGCTTACTCCAAAGACGCTGAAAGATTTCTCAATAGTTTCTTTCTTAAAAAGAAAAGGCTTTCCAGTAAAATCGACCCTGGCCTCATTAATATTCTTCAAGTTTTTCAAGATTATATAAAAGGAGGGAAAAAGGCCCGTGGGGCTTTAACCGTTCTTGGTTACCAAACTTGTGGGGGGAAAGATATGAAAGCGATTCTCCCCGTTTCCTGCGGAATTGAGCTTTTTCATAGTTTCCTTCTAATTCACGACGACATAATCGATAGAGATAAAAAAAGACGGGGCAAACCCACCGTTCACACGCACTTTGCTACAAAAAGAGGCGAGCACTACGGTAATTCCAAAGCAATAATAATAGGAGACGTTGGAGCCTTTTTAGCCTACGAACTAATTCTCTCGTCAAATTTTTCTAAAGACAGAACTCTTAAGGCGGTTACAAAACTAAATGAATTTTTATTAAAAACCGGCTACGGACAACTTTTAGATATCGACTATGATTTTAAAAAGGATATTTCCTGGAATGACATATTGAAGGTTCGAACATATAAAACGGCTTTCTACACGATAGTTATGCCCTTAAGCGTCGGCGCAATCCTGGCGGGGGCGGATGAAAAACTATTATCGGGAATTGAAAAGTACGGCATTCCAGTGGGGATTGCTTTCCAACTAAGTGACGATATTTTGGGGGTATTTGGGGACAGCGGAAAGACCGGGAAAAGCGCAATGTCGGATATCAAAGAAGGCAAAAAAACCTTTCTTTATGTAAAGGCCTTGGAGCTGGCCAAAGGAGAGGATAAAAAGTTTTTACAAAAATGGTATGGAGCAAAAGACGTTAATGAGTCAAAAGCTAAGAAAATTAGAGAAATCATTGAGTCTTGCGGAGCACTCATCTATTCCCAAAATCTATCATACGACTTGGTAAAAAAAGGAAAAAGGTATGT
>CAYNFU010000016.1:0-15122 GCA_964396785.1 uncultured Gammaproteobacteria bacterium
TCGCTCTTTTGGGAGGATCTACAATAAAGTGGTTTGCAATTGCCCTTCTTATAGGGACAATTTCAGGAACCTATTCCTCGCCTTTTGTTGCTGTCCCGCTTCTCGTTACTTGGGAAGAGATTAAGCACAAAATCTCCAAATGATTTTCTTGACTTGCTTAGACTAGTTCTGTAGAATCCACTCAATAAAAAGAGGTAAATTAAATGGAATTATTAAGACTATTAAGACCAAGAGAAGGATCCATAAGCTTTATTGATTTAGGATATCTCGATGACAGATTGAATGGCGAGGGTGTCCCATTGGAAGTTCTGAAAAAATATCTCGATTATCCTGTTATACAAGGAATAACCTTAAAAGATGTAATCCACGTTTTCGCTTTAATGAATCGGGTAAGAGTAGATTATACTAGGAACGGGTTAGCTCTAAAATATTTTGACGCAGACAGGATAGAAGGTTCACAAAAGGCTCGAATAGATGAAGGAACATTGTCGAGGATAAAATTACAAAGAGAAGGTATTTTACCTATTATTTACTAGCAGATTTCATTTCCCGTAATCTAGTTACCAGTGCTTCTTTTTCGTTGGAAATTTTTTTAGCCTCTATCTCTTCGAATAATTTATCTAAAATTTCTCCCACCTTAGGACCCGGTTTTAAGTTAAGTTCTTTCATTACGTCATTTCCGTCGATTTTAAGGTCGGTAACAGTAAAGGGTTGTTTTTGGACTTCGATTAGGCGTTTTTTAAACTCTTCGAGTCGCCAACTAGTTTCTGTTGCTCCACCTCCAAGTCTATCTCCGACCCTAAGCTCTAGCATATCCTGAACATTTTCAATTCCGACATTTCTTACAAAGCGTCTAAGAGCTGAATCTGTTTGGTCCTCGCCGACGCTAAATTGGTGCCAGCGAACGAGTCTTACAAATTTATCTTTTTCTTTGTTTGAGAACCTTAAACGGTCTGCAATATTCTCGGCGATTTTGGCCGAGACTAATTCGTGGTTATAAAAGGTGATAAGTCCCTCCTTACTTTTTTTGTATGTTTGGGGTTTACCCACGTCGTGGATAAAGGTTGCAAAGCGTACCAAAGGGTCCTCCGACTTACAAGATTTCAAAGACATTAAGGAGTGCGTTCCTACATCATAGATGTGATGTCTTCCGGGGGATTTTTGCTCTACTCCAAAAGTCTTTTCCATCTCAGGGAGGATTTGAGCCATAAGACCCGTTTCTCTAAAGACAAGCATTCCGTGATATGGGTCGGGAGAAGCAAATGTTTTAAGAAGTTCCTGCTTCACTCTCTCCTTGGCAATTTTATTAATTAAACTGGCATTTGCCCGAATCGCTTCAAGGGTTTTCTCCTCTATGGAAAATCCAAGCTCTGCAGCGATTCTTATGGCTCTCATCATGCGCAAGGCATCTTCTCCGAATCTTTGATTGGGGTCGCCCACTGCACGGATAAGTTTGGCCTCTAAATCCTTTTGACCGTTAAAGGGATCAATTAGTTCAAATTCCCCATTTTTCCTTTTTAGCGCCATTGCATTTATGGTAAAGTCCCGACGCGAAAGGTCTTCCTCAAGACTTTTTCCCCATTCGACTTTGTCGGGTCTTCGGGAGTCGGAGTATCCAAACTCCTTCCTAAATGTAGTTATCTCATATGGCTTATCACTGGTTGGGTGTGATATTCCAACCGTCCCAAATATATTTCCGTAAAAGCCATCTGGAAAAATTTTTAGGATTTCTTCGGGAGTGGCGTTGGTTGTAAAATCCCAATCTGACACGATTCGACTGGTTAGGATATCCCGAACAGAACCTCCTACAATGTAGATTTCATAGCCGGCATCCGCAAATTTAGTAAGTATTTCGATAACAAATTCGTTGGTTTCAATTTTCATCGTGATACCATTATACTTCAACTAAATGTTCAGGATAAGTAAGCCCCTTCGTTGGGAAATCCTTAATAAGGCAAAGGAAGTAAAGGCCGAAGATATTGTCAAAATTCTTCTTAAGAATAGAGGGATAATTAATTCACAAGAAAAGAAAGAGTTTTTAAATCCTACCCATCCTTCTAAATTATCGCTTAAAGATCTGGGCATTAAAAAAGCTGAAGTGGAAAAGGCGCTAAAGCGCATACAAAAGGCAAAAAAAAGCGGGGAGTTAACGATAATTTATGGGGATTATGACGCTGACGGAATTTCTGGATGCGCCATTTTATGGGAATGTCTTTACGCAAATGGAGTAAATTGCACTCCATATATTCCCGAAAGGTTTAGCGAAGGTTATGGATTAAACGTCGAAAGTGTTAGTAAGCTTAAAGATGAGCACCCTGAGCTGGGGCTTATCATAACGGTCGACCACGGGGTAGTCGCCAATAAAAAAATTGAAGATATAAAAGCTCTCGGAGTAGATATTATAGTTTCCGACCACCACCAGCCTGGAAAATCACTTCCCAAAAGCTATTCCGTAGTCCATACAACTAAAATAGGAGGTGCGGCTCTCGCTTGGATACTCTCAAGAGAAATTCGAAAACACTTTCGAGGCAAGGAAGCTTATTTTGGGGACGGGTTAGAGCTCGCCGCCCTCGGAACAATTGCCGACCAGCTTTCACTTCTCGGCCCAAACCGTTCTTTTGCAAAATATGGAATTGAGGCTTTAAATAAAACATCTCGCGTTGGACTATTGGCACTATATGATGAGTCTGGAATAACTCCTGGTGCAATCGGACCCTACGAGATAGGTTTTATGATTGCTCCGCGTATAAATGCCATGGGCCGCCTGGTCCACGCAATTGATTCACTGAGACTTCTTTGTACAAAAAGTGTAAGTAGGGCAAGTGAACTAGCTAAGCTTTTGAATAAGACAAATTTGGAAAGACAAAAAATTGTCCAGGAAGTAGTAATTCATGCAAGGGCGTCTGTGGGGGAGAAAAAAGGAATAATAGTGCTCGCTCACGAGAGCTATCACGAGGGGGTTATTGGCCTTGCCGCTTCCTCACTCGTTGAAGAATTTTACCGGCCGGCGATTGTAATTTCTAAAAAAGGGGAAGTCGCCAAGGCTTCAGCACGCTCGATTCACGGCTTTAATATTATTGAGGCTATAAGGAAAGTCGAGAAGCTTCTTCTTGAGGGAGGGGGACATCCCATGGCTGCGGGCTTTTCAATTAGTTCGCAAAAAATTGAAGAGTTTTCTCAGCGAATAAATGAACTTTCGCTGCCACTATTAACGGGTGATATTTTGACTAGAAGCTTAAAGATTGACGCCCACCTTTCTTTCTCAGCAATAACTAACGACCTTTATAAGAAACTTAGTTCATTTAACCCGACTGGTATTGGAAATCCGACCCCCACTTTTATCACAAAAGAAGTCTTGGTTAATGAGGCGAGGGTAGTTGGCAGGGACGGTGGGCATTTAAAGCTGAAATTAGAACAAGAGGGAGTCGAATTTGGCGCAATCGCTTTTGGCTTGGGGCCCTTATTTCCAAAACTCTCGCCTAAAGAACTAATTGACGCCGTCTATACCGTAAATAATTCTACCTGGAATGGAAGAGAAACTTTGGAATTAAAGATAAAAGACATTAAAATAGCAACTTAAATGAGTAAAATAACCGCGGGACAAAAATTTTCAAAACTAATTAACTTGGTACTTGAGTCAAATGCCAATGCCGATATCAAGTTGATAAAGAAAGCTTGGGTTTTTTGCAAACTCGCCCATACGGGGCAAGAAAGAATGACAGGGGAGGCATTTGCCAATCACCCCCTGGAGGTAGCACTTAGGCTTGCCGATTGGAAGCTTGACGCAACGACGATAGTAGCGGCTCTCCTTCACGACACAATTGAGGACGGAGGAGCCACCCGCGAAGACATAATTAGAGAGTTCGGTAAAGACGTCTATTTTCTGGTAAATGGCGTCACAAAGATTACAAAACTGAGACTCAAAGGAAGTAGGGAGGCTGAATTTACAGAAAACTTAAGAAAAATGCTTCTTGTGATGGCAAAAGACCTTAGAGTGGTTCTTCTTAAACTCGCCGATCGCCTTCATAATATGCAGACTCTCTATGCAATTCCTGCCTCTTCTCAAATAGAAAACGCACGGGAAACTTTGGAAATTTATGCTCCACTTGCCGAAAGGTTTGGCATGGGAAGAGTAAAGGGGGAACTGGAGGATCTCTCTTTCCCCTATGTTTATCCCGAGGAATTTAAGAGGGTATCGCAAGATTCAAAAAAATATTACAAGGAGGCAGAAGCACACATTGAAAAAATGAGAAGGAAGCTTCTAAAGCAGTTGGCCAAGGAGAAAATTAAGACTGAAATTCACGGGAGAAAGAAACACCTCTATTCTCTCTGGCGAAAGTTGTCCCGCCCCGAAATAGACGGCGACTATGGAAATGTGCACGACATAGTAGCCCTTAGAATTTTGGTTGGTACCGTTTCGCAGTGCTATTCGGCTTTGGGGATAGTTCATAGCTTATTTAAGCCGGTTCCCCATATTGGAATTTCAGACTTTATTGCCCAGCCAAAGCCAAATGGTTATCGCTGTCTTCACACAAAAGTTTTCGGACCCGGCGGAAGAATTGTAGAGGTTCAGATTAGAACCTTTCTAATGCACGAAGAGGCCGAATTTGGAGTCGCCGCTCACTGGGCTTACTCGGAACAAAAAGAAGAGTTGGCGGATGAGGTCAGAGAAAAAATAGGGGGTTTTGCACCAAGCGATAAACTTCCTTGGATGCGACAGCTTGTTACTTGGCAGAAGGAACTAACTGATTCAGAGGAATTCCTAAGGGCTGTAAAATTTGACGCTCTAAGGCACAGAAACTTTGTTTTTTCCCCGCTGGGGGACGTTTATGATTTGCCTGCTGGTGCTACCCCGGTTGATTTTGCCTATGCGGTTCATACTGAGCTTGGAAATAATGCAACTGGTGCCAAGGTTGACGGAAAAATGGTACCACTTGAATATAAATTAAAAAGCGGCCAAGTAGTTGAAATTTTTAAGGCCAAAAATCCTAAGGGGCCCAATTCGGACTGGCTCGCCTTTGTTATAACTCAACTTGCAAGAAGGGAAATAAATAAGTATTTGAGAAGAAAGGCGTAAGAGTCTAAAATTAAGTTCAATGGAAAGAACGTTAAGTTCCGAAACTCTCGAAAAAGTTGGCCAAAAAGTAAAACTTCTAGGCTGGGCTGCGACAATCCGTGACCACGGCAAAATTACTTTTGTCGACTTAAGAGATAGAAAAGGAATTATTCAATGCGTTGGCCAGGATTTCCCAAAGATAACTGCCGAGTCGGTAATTGAAGTAACAGGGGAGGTCGCAAAAAGGCCGGAGAACCTCATAAATAAAAACATTCCCACAGGAGAGGTGGAAGTAAAGGTTGAAAAGGTGACAGTGCTCACCAAAAGTATAGAGCTTCCAATCCCCATAGAGGGTGATGGCCTTGAGATAGAAGAGCCGGCAAGACTCAAATACAGATATTTAGATTTAAGACGACCACGCATGACTAGGAACTTAAGAGTCAGGTCTAAACTAACATCTTTTATCCGAAATTGGCTAACTGAGCGGGATTTTGTGGAGGTAGAGACTCCAATTCTTACCAAAACCACTCCCGAAGGAGCAAGAGATTTCATAGTTGCCTCCCGTCTTCAACCAGGGAAATTTTATGCTCTCCCCCAGTCTCCCCAACAATATAAACAACTTTTGATGGTTGCGGGTCTTGAGAGATATTTTCAAATAGCACGTTGTTTTCGCGACGAAGATCCTCGGGCAGATAGAGCATACGGTGAATTTACACAGCTCGATCTTGAAATGTCATTTGTTTCGCAGGAAGACATACTTCAATTAACCGAAGAGCTTTTTACCTCCCTTGTCAAAGAAGTTTTTCCAGAGAAAAAAGTGAGCACTTCCCCCTGGCCAAGAATTTCCCACAAAGAAGCTAAAGAAAAATACGGTAATGACAAACCGGATTTGAGAAAAGACAAAAATGACAAAAATGAGCTTGCTTTTGCCTGGATAGTTGATTTTCCACTCTTCACCGAGCAAACAAAGGAAGATTTTTTCCATGGAGCGGGGAATGCCAAGTGGGCTCCATCTCATCACATGTTTACGGCTCCCCACCCTGACGACACTCCCTTACTTGATAAAGACCCTGGTCAGGTCCGCGGGCTTCAACATGATCTGGTACTTAATGGGTTTGAGGTAGGTGGAGGAAGCGTGAGAATTCACGACCCTGAGATCCAAGAAAAAATTTTCGATTTGATAGGATTCACCAAAGAGCAGAAGGAAGAGTTTGCCCACATGCTTACGGCGTTCTCATACGGTGTTCCACCACACGGAGGCATTGCCCCAGGTATTGATAGGTTTTTAATGGTTGTACTCGGTGAACCTAGCGTAAGAGAAGTAGTGGCATTTCCCATGACTGCAGGAGGACAAACTGCGGTAATGGATGCTCCGAGTGAAGCCGCTGAGAAACAATTAAAGGAGCTAGGAATTAAAACATCTTCAAAATGAAGCTGACCCAAAGAAAATTTTTAATTGGCCTGATTGTTTCCTTCATCTTTATAGCAAGTTCTGCTCTGGCATTAACTAAGCGCGAGGTCAGCCTAAAAGTAGAGTCTCCAAAAACACTTACCAAAGTCTATTCCCCACTTCCAGTTCTTTCCGAAACCGTGAACATTCCCATTCTTTCAGCTCAATCTGCACTTGCTATTGACCTTGATTCAGGCGCGGTTCTTTATGAGAAAAACCCCGACACGCCGTATTTACCTGCCTCGACTACAAAAATAATTACGGCTCTTGTGGCCATGGATTATTACCCCCTGGACGCAGTAGTTACCGTGGGAAACATAGGCGTTACTGGGCAAAAAATGGGTCTTTTACCTGGGGAGCAGATTAGCGTTGAAAGCCTTTTAGACGGCCTACTTATTTTCTCTGCAAATGACGCGGCTGAGGTTTTGGCTGATAATTTTCCCGGCGGGCGGGAGGAGTTTATCGAGGCCATGAATATTAAAGCCAGGCGTTTTAATTTGGAAAATTCTTTCTTTACAAATCCAACGGGACTCGACGGTGATGGCCAGGTAGCGACTGCCAGAGATTTAATAAGGATTGCCGAGATTGCGATGCAAAATGTAAAATTTGCCGATATTGTTGGAACAAAAACAAAGGTAGTTACTAATACTACGGGAAGCATCCCCCACAGACTTACAAATATTAATGAACTAATTGGCGAGGTTCCCGGCGTCTTTGGAGTAAAAACTGGTTGGACAGAAAATGCCAGGGAAAATCTGGTTACTTATATAGAGCGCGACGAAAGACGCGTGATGATTGCCATAATGGGAAGCCAAGATAGGTTTGGTGAAACAAAGGAACTAATTAATTGGGTATTTGAAAATTACAACTGGGAAAGTGTCTCCTATCCCGTCTATTCTCCGTAATAATCGTCAGTAACGGCAGGTACGTAGGCGACAAAACCGTTGTCTCCTTCAAATACAATTATTGGCTGGAAAAAATCAGATGGAACGGGTGGGTCATAATACGCTAAGTAAATTCTTCTTACAATGATATTTCCATTTTCGTTTTGTCCGAGCTTGACAACATAACCTCCCTTGGCTTTTAGTTCATCTAGGGCTTGCTGACCAGTTTTTATAGGGTATGTTGCGAATTTAGTTTCGTCGACCGTGAAGTAATGATATTCGCCTGCTACCATTTGCTTTTCTTGGGCACCTGAAACAATAAACCAAACATTTGCCTCGTTGGGATCAAGAGTGAGGGATGAAAGACTGTCATAATCTTTCCTAAAAATATTAATTTTAATGAGATTTGCATCAGATAGCGATAAAGCAGAAACAAATCTGCCGCCCTCAACCCTAAGAAACTCGTGCTTGGTGGGGCCGCTTAAATCCTCGGTCAAAAGTTTTCCACCGTTTAAGAAGTTTCTGACTTGGGAAACTGCAATTTCAGGAACTGGGGGCCTTTTTTCTAGTATTGTAGGGTCAGCCGCAATGTCATAACTTAGGGAAAATACCCCGGTTATTATGTTTATTTCAAGACTTCCCGGGGCGCTTCTATGGGGAAAGCGATAAAGTGTTTCTGAAGCGGGAGCCCCGTCGGGATTAAAGCCTAGGCCCGAAACGACCTTTTTTGTCTCTTCTAAATTGAGCTGGGTTTGGGAAGGCCTGGGCATGAAATAAACTTTGGACTGATTTGCGAGGTCTTTAAAGGTGGGGATTTTCCCGTCTGGAGTTTCAATTGTATAGCTTAATTCCGGGAGTCCCTGGTTTTGGGGTAGTTCGAGCTTAGGAAGTTTACCGAATGCAACAGATGCGGGGGGCGGAGGAGGCGGGAAAACCTTTCTATAAATGTTTAGGGCCAAATCAAAAACAATCTTTCCCACAATCAAAAAAACTATGACATAGAGGCCATAGCGGATGATTTTTCTTGCAAGAATTGCCGTTTGGGTCAGGGAAGCCACGCTTTGAGTATAGCTTCGACAGTGGTAGAATTCAATTGGAATGAGCGCGAAAGTTCGAACCCGTTTTGCTCCATCTCCTACTGGCCCTCTTCATATCGGAGGGCTTAGGACCGCCCTTTATTCTTTTGCCTTAGCTAAACACGACGCCGGAGATTTTATTTTAAGAATTGAGGACACTGACAAAAAAAGGGAAGTTCCCGGTTCACGAGAAAAAATTGAGGAATTACTAAAACTTTTTGGCCTTAATTGGGACGAGCACTATGTGCAATCCGAAAGGGCCAAAGAAGGAGTTTACAAAAAAGCGACCGAGAAGCTAATTTCTCAAGGGCAAGCATTCTATTGCGACTGCAAGGCTAGAAATGCCAAGGAAGAGGGTTTTTCCAAAGAACTTCGCGATCCCTGCCGGGACAAAGGCAAAAAAGAGGGAGCTATAAAGCTAAAAGTTCCAGAAGACGAGACAATTACATTTAAAGATTTTGTTTTGGGTAAAAAGGTTTCTTGGAACTCATCCGAAGTTTCCGATACTACCATACTAAAATCTGATGGGTTTCCGACTTATCATCTGGCTGTAGTAGTTGACGATAATGAAATGGGAATAACGCATGCCCTAAGGGGCCACGATTGGATGCCCTCAACCCCAATTCACATTCTAGTTTACAAATATTTAGGCTACCCTCTTCCCGAAATCGGTCACTTAACCGATATATTAGACCCCGAAGGAGGGAAACTTTCTAAAAGAAAGGGGAGCACCTCTGTCGAGGCACTGCTAGAGGAGGGGTATCTCCCAGAAGCCATCCTTAATTTTGTTATGCTTCTTGGATGGGCGCCAAAAGATAATAAAGAGCTTTTTAGCCTTGAGGAATTTGTCAAGGTCTTTGACCCCGAAGGCTTGCAGCAGTCAAATCCAGTCTTTAATAGAGATAAACTCGACTGGTTCAATGGCCATTACATTCGAAAGATGCCAGATAGCGAGCTAGCAAATATGGTAATGCCCTTCGCTCCAAAGGGTGCATCCAAAGATGAAATAATTTCTATTGTTTCTTTGGTTAAGGATAGGATAAGAAAACTGTCAGATTTTTCATCATTAGCGGTAGGTTATTTTGAAGACCCCCCACTCCTCCCGGAATTAGAATCGGCCGAGCATAAGAAACATCTAGAGGCGGCAGCCCACGCCCTGGAAAATGTTGATAAATGGGAAAAGGCGTTAATAGATAGCGCCCTAATGGAGGTTATAGAGAAAAATGATTTTAATACGGGAGACTTTTTTATGAGTCTTAGGATGGCCCAGTTTGGAAGTCGCACCACCCCTCCGGTAAATGATTCTCTTCTCATCTTCGGAAAAGAAAAAACACTTAGGAGTATAAGAAAGTATCTAAAATAATATGAGTGGAAGACTGCCTACACAAACTTACCATGAGATAGACGAAGAAAGGATTGATTTTGAGTATCTTCGCAACAAATTAAAACTGAAACAGCTTGAAGCAAAAAAATCTTTATCAGAAAAGTACCCCCACGTCGAAAAATTTTTCCTCGAAAAAGGAATAGAGCTTGGAAAAATTAGGGAACATTCTGCTAATGTTTTGGGAGCTGGAGCTTTAACTGGGGCCCTCCTTTTATCTCCTCCGATGGGCGCCAAATCACTGCCACCACCACACGAAATAATTGAGAAAATTAAAATCGCCCAAGCTGCACAAATTACACCTCCCCAGGAGATTTTGGTTGCCACACTTACCGATCATTTACCCGAAAAAACTCGACCCTTGAGTCGCGATGAAGAAAAATATCTAGAGCGGGTTTTTAATGAGATTATGGGGGTCCCCGCTAGAGCCACACTTGAAGGTGAACATTTAAACACCACTTACGGAATAATTGGAGCCGAGCAGCACCTAAGGAGATATCCAGGCGACACAATAGGCAGTCATAAACCATATTTAAAGGAGGGGATGGCACCGGGGCTAGGGGCTTGGGGATATTTTGCTAAATCAAAAACCGAGCTAACTTTCGATTTGGAAGAGAAGGAAAAATGGTACGCCGTCGTGCAAACCCTATATCTTCCGGACTGGAGCAGGCGACAACCCCACCTTAAAAATTGGTATAAATATCGCAAAGTCATGATAGTAAATTCTAAAAATGGAAACGCGATAATTGCTGCAATTTCCGATTCTGGTCCGGCCGCTTGGACGGGAAAGCACTTCGGGGGAAGTCCGGAGGTTATGGAGTATTTGGGAGGGCCTAAATACAAAAAAGGACCGGTGATTGTTTTTTTTGTGGACGACCCAGAAAACAAAGTCCCCTTGGGGCCAGTGGAATATAATAAAGTAAGTTTAGCGGGCATTCCAATTGAGAGAATATGAGTAAACTCTACTACGACCACTTAATAGTCCTTGATGAGGTTGAGGCGGTAATTAAAAGGACCGCTAAAACTCAAGAGGAAAAAGAGGAATTATGGAAAGTTGTAGATGAAACTCTTCACCACAGAGTGATGGGTAAGGTTTTGGATAAATTACCCCGAGAGCACCACGAGGAATTCCTGGATAAGTTTCACGCGTCTCCCCACGACGAAAACTTGCTTACCTATTTACAGGAAAAAATTGGAGAAAATGTGGAGGAGCTTATTCGTCAAGAAATCGGAAATCTTGCCTACGAGCTTCTTCAGGATCTAAAAAAGAAGAAATAATTATTTTTGAACCGCAATAAAAGGGTAACCCCGACTTTTTTGATCTGAATCGAGTCCGTACCCTACCACATAAAGGTTTTCTATTGTAAACCCTAAATAATCGATTGGAACCTCAACCTCTCTTCTTTCGGGTTTTGATAATAGTGCGCAAGTTTTAAGTGAAGCGGGATTTCTTGCTGCAAGAATGCCTAATAAGGTTTGAAGACTATAGCCGGTGTCTACTATATCCTCGACTATTAATACGTGTCTTCCTTCGGGATTTATAGACATATCATTTACAATTTTTGGCTGCCCCGAAGATACGGTACCAGGCCCATAACTTGAGACTGCCATGTAATCAAGTTCCATATCGGGAAGGTCAAAATTTCTAATAAGGTCTGATGAAAAGACTGTTGCGCCTCTAAGTATTCCAACCACAAGTAGATTTTTGTCCTGGTAATCCTGGGTTATCTGCCTACCCAGCTCTTCGACCTTTTGCCGAATTTGTTCCGGAGTAAAAAGAAGTTCTAAATGTGGGGGTACATCTTTCACAAAGAAAGTTATATCACAAAAAAGATATACTTTGTATATGGACAAAGGTTTCGGTGGGGTAATCTGGACAAATCACGCTCTTGATAGGATGAAAGATAGAGGAATTAAACAGGGGGACGCTTGGGCGACCTGGAGGAATCCCGAGCAGAGTCGGGAAGCAAATATCCCTGGAGCTTGGATATACTTCCGAACATATGGGAGTGAACGAATTGAAGTTGTTGCAAAAAAGAATGAAAAGAGTGAGTGGGTAATTCTATCCGTCTGGTCGAGATCTGTTTATGAAGGAAATTCAAAAGTGGGCAAACCAAAAGGGCATGAATCAATTTGGAAACTTATGTTGAAGCAAATTTTGGGGAGGTGATAAAAATGAGAGGATTTGTAGGAAATATAGAAGAAGAAACGGAGTCAAATGACTTTTTCAGAAAAGTTGTCTTTACCGCAGCTCATAGTCAATTGGTTTTGATGTGTTTAAGACCCAAAGAAGAGATTGGAGAAGAAGTGCACGACGTGGACCAATTTTTTAGATTTGAGGCAGGGGAGGGAAAAGTGCTTATAGAAGGGGAGGAATCGATGGTTAAAGACGGATGGGCAGTAGTCGTTCCTGCAGGAGCCAAACACAATGTAGTAAATACGTCCCAAACCGAAAGTTTAAAACTCTATACAATTTATTCACCCGCACACCACCCAGACGGGACTGTACATAAAACCAAAGAAGAAGCAACCGCGGCCGAAGCCCATGAACATTAAGGGAATGTAGCCCCCTGGGTTGCTCCGTGATTAGTTTGGGCGTCATAAGCTTCGCTATCTTGGTCGACTTTATCGCGTATACTTTCGCCTTTCTGGTCTAATTGCGCCTCTAATTCATTGCAACTGGAATAAGAGCCATATGAGGATAGGGTATTATAAATTTCCTCTCCCCCTGCGTAAGCTATATCTTTGTGCCCGTTTTCGTGAAGAGTTAGGCTACTAATATAGGTATTCCATTTCGATTTCAAGGATTCTGGGCCAGAGTCAAAGTTCTCCCATTTAGGGAGAATCATTTCTACACTTACAGATACGCTTATCGGACCAGACGAGCAGCCTTGAGAAGTTTGGCTATAGGGATAATTCCAAGCAATGTTCCAATTAGTATATCCATCATATCTTTCACCACTTTCATCTAAATGGCCTTTGGCATCCATTTCTGCTCTCAAATAACTTTCGGTTTCTCCATAAATACTGTAGTAGGTTGTTTTGAAAGAAACTTCTACGCCGTCTTTGTAGGAAGTTGAGGATGAGGAAGGCTGAGGTGTTATTTTTGGGGTAGGGGTAAGCTTGGCTTTAGGTTTTGCTGTAGGCGATGGGAGGGAAACAATGGGAGCCTCAGAAATATATGGAATCGGTGTAGGTGATATCGCGTAGAAATTTTCTTCATTGGAAGTCCTACCGACATCTAATTTACCCAAAGGAGCTAGGGCGATATATGCCCCTAGATTTATAGTTACAAGAAGGAATACAACACCCAGAAGAATTCCTGTAGAGATGATACCTCGAGATTTCACTGTATCTAGTTTAGATATGATACGAAAATAAATTGAATCAAGGTTGTAAATTGAAAGATTCAACTAGTTTAGGTAGTTTTTGAAATTGAGAAGTAGTTGCGTCAGCGTTATTATTAATGACTTGAGAGAAAAAGATTACTTTCATTCCTGCGGCCTTTCCTGCGATAATGTCACTTTGGGCATCGCCAACATAAACTGCCTCGTCGGGATTTACCCCTAACTTTTTACAGGCAAGAAGAAGCGGATCAGGATGGGGTTTGTGATTTTTTGTATCTTGATAGGCAACGGTTATTTGAAAATATTTTTGGAGTCTTGAAAGCACCGGGATTTTATATATTCCCTCTTTTACACGATTAGTAACTATTCCAAGAAGATATTTGCCGCTTAACTCAATTATTGTTTTCTCTAAATCTTTTGTGGTTTTAAGAAGAAAAATTGGGTATTTTACTTTACGGCTTCGACCCATTTCCCAAACCCTTTTGATTTCTTTCTCGTCCGATGATTTTGTACAAATCCTTATTACGTCCAACATTGATAGGTGAAAAATAGGGGAATACTCTTTTTTTGTTGGCGGTTTGTATCCAGCTTTAGACAACAAATCTTGAAAGAATTTAAGGTTCGCATCGAATGAGTCAATTAAAACTCCATCAATATCAAAAACTAAAGCTTTTATCATATATCTATTATAGAAGTTTCTGAAGCTATTATTGAGGCAAAGATATTTACTGAGCTGGCTAGTCTAAACATATATTGGCTTCAGAGAATTTGACAGAGTAAAATTTAACAATGATCGATTGGATTTTTGAATATTCTCCTGAAATAGATCTAAAAGTGAAAAGTGTTATTCCGGAAGTCCTTGGGATAAAAGTAAAAAGCCTAGAGAGAATTAGCCAAGGAGAAGTAAATTACGTTTACAAGGTTGAAACGGAAAGGCAGATGCTCCTTGTAAGAATTGCACGATATAAAAATTGGCCGGATATCAGGAAACTTGGATGGATTTTTAATAAATTAGAGCAAAAAGGAATTCCCCACCCCAAAATTTTATTTTCGGACACGTCTTCTAAATATTTCAGGTTTGGTTTCATGATTACGGAATGGGTCGACGGAAAAGATGGAATGTCTTTGATCAGGGAAGGCAATCTTTCAAGAAAAATGGCAGTTGGGAAGATTGCCGAGACTCTCCGAAAAGTTCATAAGGTAAGTATCGATGGGTTCGGTAAATTTAACGGCAACGGCAAAGGAGAATATACGACTTGGGAAGAAAGCCTATTTAGTTTTTTAGAAGACTCTAAATACAGGAAGGCTGCCGGAGACGGAGTTTATAAAGAAAATCTTAACGAAAAAGGAATCCAAGAAATGAAAAAAATAATCAAAAAACTCAACTATCAACCAAAACCCGTCCTTACACATCAAGATACTACACCGGAAAACGCGATATTTAATGGAGGAGTAACACTTATCGACTGGGATAATGCAATCGGATCTTCTTGGATAGACGATGTTGCTTGGATAACGTTTTGGATGGGTAAGAAAGCGCGAAGATGGTTTATTGAAGTTTATAAGCCGGAGGAGCCCTTGGATTTAATAGAGAAGGTGGAAAGGGTAATTCATATACGGCTAGCCATTACGCTTATTCCCTATTATTTATATTCAACTGAAAATTACAAAGCGGTGGAAAGGATGAAAAGAAAACTCAGGAGGCTAGTTCTAATATAGAAAGTTTTATGCTGTGCAGTAGGGTCTCGGACCATTCGAACCCATAACCACCACACCTAGTGCATCATAGTTGAGGATAAACGAGACAGTATAAAAGGGAGTGTCTCATAATTAACCCTACAACTTTTATTCAACTTCCTTTATTAAGTCCTTGTAATTTAAATTGTTGAGTGTTTTCTTAACAGGAAAGATGATAAAAAATGCATATG
>CAYNFU010000017.1:0-14777 GCA_964396785.1 uncultured Gammaproteobacteria bacterium
GTTCGTAGACTAGATACGAAAAGCTAGTAGCTTCAGCTTCTGAGCGGTGTCCGGCTGAAGTTTCGACCACCTTCCATTTTGAAAGGTCGATTTTCGGAAAGAAGGCGTCGGCAGAAAATTCTTTGTCGATGGCCGTAATGTACATCCTTTCCACAATTGGTAGTGCTTGAGCATAAATTTCTGCGCCCCCGATTATAAAAGTTTCAGATTCATCTTCTACAACTCGTAAGGCATCTTCTAAAGAGTTGACGACAACACAGCCGTCGGGTGCCCTGTAATTTGGATTTCTGGTAACTATAATATTCTTTCTTTCGGGCAGGGGTCGACCTAGCGAACTAAGTATCGACTCAAATGTCTTTCTACCTATTATTACAGTATGATTTCGCGTCAATTTTTTAAAATATTTTTGGTCTTCTGGAAGTGACCAGGGGAGATTTCCTTCCATTCCAATTTCCCCATTTTTTCCAATAGCTGCAACAATTGAAATTCTCACAGTAGATATTGAGAGATGATATACTTACTTGAAATTTTTGTCAAAAAAATTTAATCTCTTTTATTAAAGAAATGGTTTCACCCGATTTAAGGACGGGAAAAGTTGAAATAAGTGAGAGAAGATCCTCAAGGGAAGAATTTCTCCAGCGATTTTCCGGGTTTGTGACGCTACTTTCGGATGTGGAGAGAAGGCTTCCTGACTCTGGCGCCGAAAGATTGAGTCAAATTGCCGGTGTATTAAATAAACATTTGGAAACTGAAATTAAAATGTTATCACCAGACGAGGGGCAACTTCTTCAGATGACTTATGGCCTTTGGTGTTTAAAAAACGAGGTTCCCATGGCAGCTCATATACCCGAGGTTAAGTCTTTTGTTTTGGGAAAAGGAGTACAAGAGCTTTCTATGGAAATGGGTGGCCCGATTGCATCAGCAAAGTCAACCTTGGCTGGATTTTTTGCTGACGAAATCGGTGCCAAGGTAGAAAAGGAAAGATTCGAACCTTCCGGAAATCCCTTTTTAGAAAAATCATACAAAGATCCCGATTATATGCTTCGCACTCAAGTCAAGTTTTTGCTCGACAATATTTTAGTTGGGCTTCGAGGTAGGTTTTATATGGGCCGTTGGGTAAGAGACACGAGTGTTCCATCGGATATACACGTTTTTATGGAGTGGAGAAGAAGAGCAGGAAAGGTAAGCGGGGAAGAGCACAAAGCCTATATGGATCTAGTTGGGCTTCTAAAACCTTTAATATCAAGACCCGACCTGCTTGTCCTTTTAGTTCCGACTTCCGGGGAAAGACTAAGACAGGGTCTTTGGGAAAGGATAAAAGACAATCCCGAGGAGAGAAAAATGGAAGAAGACGTAAGCCAGGAGGATTTGGATATCTGCATTCAAGCCACGAAAGACGCTGTCGCTGTCATTCGGGAGGAGTATGGAATTCAGGTGTACGTTTTGGAAATAGACCCCGTAGAAGTTTACAGAGAGCCTAGTTTAAGGTACGCGGCGGTTTACAAAATAAGGGAAAGGCTAGGTTTATTAAAAGAGCTATTATCAAAAGACCCAGAAGAAGTCGCAGCGTCAATCGTGAATATCTTTGCAGTTTCCCACGAACCTCAAGTAGTAATTGTCCATAGTCCTAGTATGTTCACTGGAAAAACAAGCACGCTAAACATGATTGCGCAAAAACTAGGAAGCGGGAAGATAGTCACTTTTCAACCGCTGTCTGCAATACGCTACGGGGAGGATCATTTTAATAACATGATTGATAGAGATGGGCGCAGGATTCCAGCAGTTACTGTTAGCAGCGACAGGCTTGGCGATATTTTAGCCGAGATTGACAGGCGAAAAATTGAAGCGAATGATGTACCCTTTATTTTCATCGACGAAATTATGCTTTTCGTTGAGAGTGACTCTCAGGAGGTTTTGGATACGGTAGAAGAATTAAGGAAGCGAGGGTTTAATATTGTATGTGACGGAATTGACTATACGTTTCAAGGAAAACCATTCACATTTAGCCACGATTTGGTTGATAATGCTTTGCTAAATCCTAATTGGCATGAAATAGAGTTGACTACTCGTTGTAAATATTGTGAGAAACAAGCCAAAGGGACAAGAAGATTGAAACCAGACGGCACAATTGCGAATTATTCTGATACCACATTTCAAGCTGGAGAGAACTACGAGCCAGTGTGTTGTGATGGCCACCCGAGTTGTGTTGGGCAACCGCCTGGATTTAAAAGAAAGTATCTTTATTCAAAAGATATTGTAGACTGATTGGGAAATTCTAATTTAACGACAAAGGAAGGAGAATGAAATGAAGGAAAGGAGAGGGAAGTCCCGAACGCACGAAATGCCGGTTTTACCTGAATCGGTTAGGAGTGCGCTTGATTGGTTGGACAAAAAAGTGGGGGGATTGATGGAGGGCGAGGATAGAAAAGACGCACTTTTTAGGAACATGATAGTTTGGACTGAACTTGGAGACGTCGGAAAATATATAACTCACGACCCAACCCTAAATCCCAGGGCTCGACCTCACGGGACTAGACAGGAAGAAATTCATGCCTATGGGCAATTATTAGTACAAGTTGTGGGTTTGATGTGGGCCAGAGACATTCCCTTTCAAGAGGCCCTTGCAATAGGATTACAGAATTGGCAAGAGAGGGATTGGCAAAAAATTGAAGCAAAAAAGGAAACTCGTGTTGAGGGAAGGGTTGTATACCCTGGCGAAGTATCGGGTACAGCATATGTAGTTTCCGAAGAAAGAATTCTTAATGAATTTACAAAAGGAGTTTTGGTTGCCACTTTTCTTAAACCTGACAATTTTATGTTTTTAAATGAAAATAGACCTTTAGCCATAGTTACAGATAATGGCGGGATTGCCTCACACCCTGCAATTCTTGCAAGGGAATTAGGAATTACTGCAATTGTTGGGACCGGTAATGCTACCCAATTGATACCCCACGGAGCGGAAGTTTTGGTCAAAGCTGATGGCAAACTGGGAACTGTCACGGTAGTTTCTTCCGAGTGACAACAAGAAACTAACACTTCGAAATTGCTGTATAATATCCCCAAATGCAAAAATTGGTCGAATGTGTGCCGAATTTTTCGGAAGGAAGAAGAATTTCGGTAATAAACAAAATAGCTGCTTCCGCCAAAAAAGTTTCCGGCGTTAGGGTCTTAGATGTCGAGTGGGATAAATCTCACAATCGCTCGCTTGTGACTATAGTTGGCTCTCCAGAGCAAGTTCTTTCTGCAGCTTTCGAAATGATTAAAACTGCAACGAAACTTATCGACATGAGAAAACACAAAGGGGAGCACCCAAGAATCGGGGCAACAGACGTCGTGCCTTTTATACCTGTTTCGGGAGTTACACTTAAAGATTGCGTAGTTTTATCGATTAAACTAGCTGAGAGAATAGCAAATGAGCTTAAAATCCCCGTTTATTTATATGAGGCTGCAGCAAAAAGACCCGATAGAGTAAATTTGGCAGAGGTTAGACAGGGGGAATACGAAGGATTGAGCAAAGAGATTGGAGTAAACCCTGATAGAAAACCTGATTTCGGTCCCAATAAAATGCACCCCACAGCGGGAGCAATGGTTGTTGGCGCCCGTAAATACTTAATTGCATATAATATAAATCTAGATACCAAGGACGTTGGAATTGCCAAAAGGATTGCAGCAAAGATTAGGGAAAAAGGCGGTGGGCTTCCGGGAGTGAAAGCTCTGGGATTTGAAGTTGGAGGGTTTGCTCAGGTTTCAATGAATTTAGTTGATTTTGAAAAAACCAATTTCGACGAAGCATTTAGGGAAGTTGAGAAAGAAGCGAAGAAACTTAATCTAGGAATAAGAAGCTCCGAGATTTATGGCATGATTCCCCTTGAGGCTTTAGTCCGTTCTGTTAAGAAAACTTTTAAGGCGGTTGATTTTAAGTCCGACCAAGTTTTAGAAAAAAGGCTTTACGAATAGATGAAAATAGGAGAACAAAAAATAAGTAAATTTCTAAAAGAGTTGGGAAGTTCTTCTCCGACTCCGGGAGGAGGAGCTGTGGCTGCGGTAACGGGGGCCTTTGCAGCATCTCTAGTTGAAATGGTTGCCAATCTTACTATTGGGAAGAAGAGTTATGAAAAAGTAAGTGATGAGATGCAAAAAATTAAAAAAGAAGCATTAAAAATTAAAGCAGAGCTTATAAGCCTTGCGGATGAAGACGTTAAAGCTTTTGACGCCGTGATGTCTGCTTATAAGTTAAAGAACAAAGAAAAGATCAAAAAAGCTCTTGAGCTTGCGACCCACGTACCGAGTAAAGTAGCCTCACTTTCTGGTGAAATAGGGAGACTGGCAGAAGTAGTTTCTAAAAAGGGAAACAAAAATGCATATTCCGATGCAAAAAGTGCACTTCACTTGGCCCACGCAGCAATTGAGGCTGCCAAGGAAAATATCAGAATAAATAAGCAAGCTCTTGCCAGTTTAAAGTAGTCCTGTTACAATACTGCGACACACATCAGTCACGTCTCCTGGATTCTTCCGACTGATGGCGGTTTAAGGAGACAATTTCATGGCAATAGATATTTCACTCAAAGAGCTTTTGCAGTCGGGGGCCCACTTTGGACATCAGGCCAGGCGTTGGAATCCCAAAATGGCACCATATCTTTATGGTGTGGAGGAAGGCGTGCATCTTTTTGACCTTACAAAAACTAAAGAGTCTTTAGCCGATGCGCTTAACTTTCTTTCAGAAACTGCAAAAAGCGGAAAAGTAATTTTGATTGTTGGGACCAAAAAGCAAGCCAAGGACAAAGTTAAAGAGATAGCGCTTGCTTGCGGAGTGCCCTATGTTTGTGAAAGGTGGTTGGGTGGGACATTAACCAATTTTGAGCAAATAAACCGTTCAATATCAAGACTTAAGGATTTGAAGGAGAAAATGGCAGCGGGGGAGTATGCCAAATTTACAAAAAAGGAGAGACTTCTTATAGAGCGAGACATTGAAAGGATGGAGAAATTCTTAGGCGGAATTTCCGAATTAACAGGAAAACCGGACGTACTTTTTGTGGTCGATGCACACAAAGAAATTGGCGCGGTCAAAGAAGCCGTAAAGATGGGAGTAACATTGGTGGCAATTGTAGATTCGAATTCGGATCCCACGCTTGTTGATTATCCAATCCCAATGAACGACGACGCAGCAAAAGCCATCGAGTATGTGCTAGATTTAGTTAAAGCAGCAATTCTTGAGGGTAAAAAGGCTCAAGGAAAAGAGGCAAAAGAAGCTGACAAGAAAGAATGAAGAAAATTTCACTGGAATTAATAAGAAAATTAAAGGAAGAAACAGGAGCCCCGGTAATTCGAGTTAAGAAAGTATTGGAAGAGGTTGGGGGAGACGAAAAGAAGGCTTTTGGCATTCTTCAGAAGGAGGGGTTTGAAAAAGCGGCCAAGAAAGAAGGTAGAGAAACTTCGCAGGGGCTTATTGAAACTTATATCCACCATTCGGGAAAAGTTGCAGCTCTGGTTGAGCTTTTTTGTGAGACCGATTTTGTTGCCAGAAATGAGCTTTTCAAGAATCTTGCCCACGACCTTGCACTTCAGGTTGCCTCGATGGGCGCAAAAGACGCTGAGGAGCTCTCTTCTCAGGAATTCATTAAAGACCCTACAAAAAAAATTAGCGATTTGGTGAAAGAGGTCATTGCCAAAACCGGCGAAAACGTTCGCGTGGGTCGCATTTATCGTGTAGAATTAGGGCACTAAATGGACGAAACCTCCATCCGTCTTAGGATGCAAAAAGTTCTTGATTTGGTTCTTTCCGACATTGGCTCCATAAGAACCGGTCGTGCAACTCCGGCACTGGTTGAAAAACTTGAGGTAGCTGTTTATGGAGGAGCGCAAAAACTTAGAGTTCAAGAACTTGCCACAATTTCCGCCCCCGACACTCAAACCTTGGTTGTTGACCCCTGGGACAAGTCAATAATAGGAGAAATAGCAAAAGGCATACTTGCGGCAAATGTAGGAATGAATCCGATGGTTGACGGAGAAATAATAAGAATCTCATTTCCCACCTTAACCACAGAGGACAGGGAAAAATATGTCAAACTTCTCTCGACAAAATTGGAAGGGGCAAGGGTAATGATAAGGCAAATTAGGGGAGAGGGAATGCACGAGATAAAAAAGAAATTCGAGGTTAAGGAAGTTACTGAGGATGAAAAGTTCTCACAGGAAAAGCGCCTTCAGGGCTTAACCGATGAGATGATTGGAAAAATTGAAGAGATGGGGGAAAGGAAGAAAGAGGAGCTTCTTCAAATCTAATGTTATCTACAATTCTTACGTTTCTTCTCGTTCTTTCAATTTTAGTTTTGGTCCATGAACTCGGACATTTTATCGTGGCAAGACTTGCCGGAGTTTGGGTGGAAGAGTTTGGTTTTGGAATACCCCCGAGGATTGTCGGAAAAAAGATAGGAAATACAATTTACTCCATTAATCTTCTTCCATTTGGAGGTTTTGTCAGACTACACGGGGAGAGCTCCGACCAAGGAATAAAAAAGCCCAAAAAAGCTTTCTTAAATAAAAGTAAAGTCCAGAGGTTGGGGATACTGCTTGCTGGTGTTGCAATGAACTTTCTTCTGGCGGTCGTTGCCTTCGGTATAGTTTATTCGTTAACCGGAGTCCCCAGGGAAAGTAAAAATGTAAAAATCGTGGATATTGCAGCTGGAAGCCCAGCTCAAATTTCTGGTTTGGTAGTGGGTGATGTGGTCAGGAAGGTAGGAAGTGAGGAGGTAGAAACTACTCAAGAATTTATTGCACTTATCGAGCAAGAAAAAGGCAATAAAGTTCAGATTGAAATTGATAGCGGAAAAAAGATTATTGTTTCTCCAAGAGAGAATCCACCCGAAGGTGAGGGTCCTTTGGGCGTTGCAATATCGACGATGGAAATATATTTCCCACCAATTTGGCAGAGACCATTTTACGGCGCTTATTATGGTTTCCAGGACGCCTACTTCTGGGGGAGAGAGGTAGTCGGAGGAATTGGGACGGTGCTTAGCGGGCTTTCAAGGGGACAAGCTCCACGGGACCTGGCTGGCCCGGTGGGAATTTATGCTTTAACTAGCGAAGTAAGCAAATTCGGAACACTCGCACTAATTCACTTTGTCGGAATTCTTTCTGTTAATTTGGCTATCTTAAATATTTTACCTTTCCCGGCGCTTGATGGGGGAAGGGTACTTTTCGTGATCATAGAAACATTCATTGGAAAGCGTATTACCCCAAAGGTAGAGGCAGCATTCCACACGGTTGGTATGGCGATTTTACTTTTTTTACTCCTAGCAATAACCGCGAGAGACATTCAAAGACTAATCTCAGCTGGCTCACTATCTAGCTTTGTCGAAGGGGTTTTGAGATAATTTACTTATGCTTCAGACAAAACTCTTTCCAAAGACAAGAAAGGAAGCTCCGAAAGAGGCGGAAAGTGTTAATCATAAACTTCTAGTTAGGGGAGGTTTTATCGACCAGCTTATGGCCGGTTCCTGGACTCTTCTTCCATTAGGCTGGAGGGTTATAACCAAGATAAATCAGATAATTCGGGAAGAAATGAATGCAATTGGGGGGCAAGAGATGCTCATGCCCCTTCTTCATCCTAGAGAGATTTGGGGAGAGACTGGCCGTTGGGGGAGTTCAAAAGACAATCCCCTAGGCGCCCAGGAAATAATGTATCAGTTTAAAGATATAAGGGGCAGGGAGTTTGCATTATCATTCACACACGAAGAAATTGTAATGGATTTACTACGCAAGAACCTCAAAAGCTATACCGACCTTCCTCTTTATGTCTATCATTTTTCGACAAAGTTCAGGAATGAGCCCAGGGCAAGATCCGGTATTTTAAGAGGTAGAGAATTTATGATGAAGGATCTTTACTCGGCCCACGTCTCGGAGGAGGACTTGATGGATTTTTATGAGAAGGCAAAGGCAGCTTATTCTAAAATCTTCACGAGATTGGGGTTTGACTTTAGGGTAACAGAAGCCTCGGGTGGAGTTTTTACCTCAAATAGGACACACGAATTTCAGGTACTAGCAGAAACCGGGGAAGATACAATTTTTTATTGTGACAAATGCGATTGGGGCCAAAACAAGGAACTTTTTAAGGGTAAGGCGGGAGATAAATGCCCTAACTGTAAAAAAGGAAAAATTATTCAATCAAAAGCAATCGAAGTCGGAAACATTTTTCCCCTAGGTACATGGTACGCAGAAAGGATGAGAGTTTATTACATGGATAAAGCCGGAATGAAAAAGCCGGTATGGTTTGGGAGCTATGGAATCGGACCAACTAGAGTTCTCGGTGCCTTAGTCGAAGTTTCTCACGACGAAAAAGGCATTATCTGGAATTCGGCTGTGGCACCATTTCAAGTTCATCTAATTGAACTACCTGGAGGGGGAGCAAAATCGGTATACGATAAATTAATTAAGGCAGGGGTAGAGGTACTTTGGGACGATCGCAAGGCTCCTGCGGGCGAAAAGTTTGCCGATTCAGACCTTATTGGAATTCCAGTTCGTTTGGTGGTTTCTGAAAAAACCGGTAACAAAATTGAATGGAAGAAAAGAACCTCGAACCAAACTGAGCTTCTTGAATTTGATGAGATAGTTAAAAGGTTGTAATATCACCCTCAGGTGAAAAAAAAGAATGTGGTTGTAATTGGTGGAGGAACGGGCGCCTACACTGCGCTATCCGGTCTTAAAAATTATCCCCTCAAGCTTTCGGTAATAATTACAATGATGGACTCCGGAGGAAGTAATCGCGTTATCCGCGACGAATTTGGTCTACTTCCGACTTCAGACATTAGACAATGTATGGTGGCTCTTGCCTCAGAGAAGTCTCATGAACTCTTAAGGCAGCTTTTTACCTACCGTTATAACGCGGGAACGGGAATAACCGGAATGACATTTGGCAATCTTTTTATGGCGGCCTTAACCGACATTCACGGTTCACAGGAGGTTGCAATTGAAAAGACCTGCGAAATGCTAGACGTTCAGGGTGAAATTCTTCCGGTGACCTATGACAATGTTCAGCTTATTGCAAGATATGAAAACGGCAGGCAGGTACTTGGTGAGCATTATATTGATGAGCCGGATCCTGAGTTGGGAAAATACAAAATAATTGAGCTCGAGCTTATACCTCAGGCTAAAGTTAACCCCAAGGCAATTAAAGCTTTGATGCAGGCGGACCTTATAATCTTAGGTCCGGGAGACCTTTATACGAGCGTTATTTGTAACTTAATCGTTAAAGGAATATCTGATGCGATAACCAAGTCCAAAGCAAAAAAAGTTTACGTACTAAACCTTATGACCAAATTTGGCCAAACACACGGCTTTTCGGCAAGTGACCATATAGAAACTTTGGAAAAATATTTGGGGAAAGGAGCTATTGATATTTGTCTGGTAAATAGAGGAAATTCCTACCCCAAGGGTATTCTTGAAAAGTATGAGGAGGAGGGGGCAATTCCAGTTAAAGACGATTTAGGAAATCCTACTTCTTTCAGAGTAATTAGAAAAAGCCTCGACTCAGACAAGGTATTTGAGAAAGTTAGGAGTGATAATTTAAAAAGGAGCCTTATTCGCCACGACCCCAAAAAGTTAGCACGTACAATAATTTCTCTTCTTTAAAGCGTCCTTTTTACCCTTGTCTTACCTTAAATAACTTCTTATACTGGATGACGATTATGGAGGATTGTTTTTTTTGTAAAATAGTTAAAGGTGAAAATCCTTCAAAAAGACAGTTCGAAGACGAATCGGTTTTAGTTATTGAAGACGTCAATCCCAAAGCGCCAATTCACCTTTTAATAATCCCCAAGATTCACGTATCTGATTTGACCCAGGATACGAATAACTATTGGAGTAAAATTGGAGAAGTGGCCAAGCATCTTGCCAAAGAAAAAGGATTAAAAGGATTCCGTCTGGTTCATAACGCTGGAACATCTGCTGGTGTTCCCCACATGCACGTTCATCTTTTAGGCGATGTCGCGGCAACTCGAGAAGTATGATAGCAAGTTCAATAAATCAAAAAATCCAAGACGCCATGAAGGCAAGGGACGATATTCGAGTTTCCACTTTGAGACTTCTATCCTCTGCATTTAATTACGAAAGAATTGCCAAACAGCACGAATTAACTGAAGAGGAAGAACGGGCGGTAGTTAGGCGTGAAGCCAAAAAGCGCATTGAGGCAATTGAGGCGTATGAGAAAGCCCAGGTTCAAGAGAAGGCCGATAGGGAGAAGAAGGAACTTACGATTCTAGAGGAGTTTCTTCCCCAACAAATGAGTGACGAAGACCTCGCAAAAGTCGTAGATGAGGCAATTTCGTCAGTTCACGCAAGCAAAATTGCCGACATGGGGAAGGTAATTGGAATGGTAATGGGGAAAACGGCGGGTCGCGCCGATGGAGGTCGTGTTTCTCAGCTAGTTAAAAAGAGGCTAGGATGATTAAAGTAAGTGTAATTAAACAATCTAATTATCCTGTCGCAAGTCCTTACTTAAAGAAAAAACTAAGTGTCTTTTTCAAAAAACAGGGAATTACATCTGACGCCGAGGTCTCTGTTGCAATTGTGGGAGAAGCAAAAATGCTTTCAGCCACAAAAGCCTACCTCAAAGACGGAAAACTTCATAACGTTCTATCATTCACCCCTGAGGAGGTTAAAGACAAATTTGTCTACCCTCCGGACGGGGTAATAAGGCTTGGCGAAATAATAGTTTGTTATCCCGTGGCGCTTTCTGAGGCAAGGAAGGAGGGAAAGCTCATAAACGACAAAGTATATGAGCTCCTAGAACACGGGGCAATGCATCTTTTAGGTCTACATCATGAGTAGTACAACACTTTATCTAAAATATCGTCCGCAAAAACTGGAAGAGCTTGACAGCGAAGCCGTACGCGAATCTCTAAAGAGAATTGTTACTTCGGGAAAACTCCCTCAAGCATTTTTATTTGCAGGCCCCAAGGGTACCGGTAAAACCTCGGCTGCAAGAATTATTGCAAAAATCCTTAATTGCGAAAAAGGCGGAAAGCAACTTTCCGAGCCTTGCGGAAGGTGCAGCCAGTGTATTTCAATATCAGAGGATTCAAATTTGGACGTGGTTGAGATGGACGCCGCATCACATAGAGGGATAGATGACGTAAGAACCTTGAGAGATGCCGTGGCCTTGGCTCCTGCAAAAGCAAAAAACAAGATTTACATAATTGACGAAGTGCATATGTTGACTACCGAGGCTGCTAACGCCTTGCTAAAAACTCTCGAGGAGCCACCCGACCACGTCTATTTTATATTGGCAACGACAAATCCCGAAAAACTTATTGAAACCATCCGCTCCCGTACTACAACTCTTCTATTTAGGAAAGCCTCGCCCCAAGAGATTGTCAGATCCCTCGGAAGGGTGGTGAAAGGGGAGAAAATTAAAGTTAGTACTGAGGTTTTAGCGCTCATTGCCAAGGCGGCTTCGGGCTCTTTTCGTGACGCTGTAAAAATCCTTGAGCAGCTTCTAAGTGAGAAAAGGAAACTTGATGAAGAGACGGTTTCCGACTTTTTATTTCAAAGAAAAACTTTTGACGTAGATAGTTTCCTCTTACTACTTGCGAAAAAGGAGACAAGGAATGCAATTCTCGAGATCGACTCCGCTGTTTCCTCCGGAGTTAGCGTGGGGAATCTATTAATGGGCACCCTTGAGAGGTTAAGAGGAGGTCTTCTTGCGGTATCCGGAGTAGGAGAGGAGACGCTAGAAGGCTTTAAAAAGGGAGAGATAATTGCCCTAATCAAACTCTTTAGTAAAACGGTAAAAGAGCTTCCCAATGCACCAATTGAAGAACTGCCTTTAGAGGTTGCCGCTGTTGAGTGGTGTGAAGGTAAAGTCAAAGTGAGCAATCCTCTTCCTAGTCAAGAGATAGGTGCAAAAATTATTGGGGAAGTCGAGCAAAAACCGGAAGAAAGAGTGGCAGCTACCCCCCAGGAAACTGCGGTCCAGGATATGAAAAGTTCGATAGCCCCATCCCAGCCGAGCCCTTCTTTCGAAGGCGTCAAAGAGGTGAATGACGAAGTTTGGAAGAGGATATTGGCAACTGTTAAGCCAATAAATACTTCAATTGAAGCCCTGCTTCGTGCGGCTAAACCCCTCTCTTACGACGGAAAAAATCTAACCCTGGGAGTATTTTATAAGTTCCATAAAGAAAGACTCGAAGACTTTCACCATAGAAGAATTCTTGAGGAGGTTGCCTCAGGAATATTGGGAAGTGTGACGCGGGTTACATGTATTTTGACCGAGCACCCCGTCAAAAAAATACAACAGCTGGAAACTCCACAAAAGAAAGACGTGGTTTTGACCGAAGGCGGGGACGAAGATATAATTAGAGTTGCAAAAGAAATTTTTGGAAACTAAAGATATGTTTGATAAATTAAAACAACTAAATGAGCTAAGGAAAATGCGCACTCAGGCAATGGAGCTACAAAAGGAGCTAGACCAGATAATTGAGACATACGAAAAAGGAGGAGTAAAAGTAAAAGTAACTGGCTCTCAAAAGGTCGACTATGTAGAGGTAGGTGGTGAAGAAAGAGCGGACATTAAAGAGGCAATAAACGAAGCAATGAAAAAAGTCCAGAAAGAAGCCGCCAAGAAAATGCTCGAAAAAGGGGGAGGACTTTCGGGACTTCTTGGAAAAATGGGTCAATAATGAAAATCCCCAAGCCCTTGGCCAGGGTAATAGAAGCCTTTGAAAAACTTCCCGGGATTGGTCCAAAATCCGCCCAAAGACTCTCCTATTATCTGCTTCATGTTCCACAGCTAGACTTGGATTTATTTGCCAAAGCCTTAGGAAGCCTTAAAAAAGAAACCGTACTTTGTTCAATATGTAAAAATGTTTCGGAAAGGGACCCTTGCCCAATTTGCGATGATAAATCCCGCGATTTCTCAACGGTTATGGTCGTCGAGCAACCCTTAGATATTTTAGCTTTTGAAAGAATGGGTAAATATAATGGGTTATATCACGTTCTTCACGGAAGTATCGATCCTCTTGCGAATATAGGACCAGACGAGATTTATATTGAGGAACTAGTTAAACGAATTGGGAAAGGTAAAACTACTTTCAAAGAAATTATTATTGCTACAAATCCAACTATGGAAGGGGAGGCAACGGCAATGTATCTTAATAAAAAACTAAAGGCCACAAACTCAAAAATTAAAATTACCCGCTTGGGCATGGGTGTTCCCACGGGTGCTGATTTAGAGTATGCCGATGAGGTAACATTAAGAGAAGCCATAGAAGGAAGGAGAGCCCTATGACAGCGCCTATTGTAAAAGGAGTCGCCAAGTCCGCTCAACAAATTGCCCAGCAGGCGGCCAAGCAAATTGTACTGGAGCCCTTTGAGGTGGCAAAGTCAGCTGCTAAACAAGTTGGGGGAGTTGAAGGGGGCACTCCTCCCCCTCAGAACCAGGTGCCGCAAATTCCCAGGGCAACTGAGGCAGAGATTAAGAATCTTGGTGAAAAAGACAAAAGTGTAAGTACCTCCAGATATCAAAGCTTACAAAAAGAAATTGCGGAAATTGGGAGAAGAAGGGTGGAGAAGGATATAGAGGCAAAACAAATTGAGGAAGCTAGAGCGGCCTCGGCCGGGGGAAATACCCAAGCTTTAGTTGAACCCGTAGCAAAACGCAGTAGGAACCCCATTAAGGGTATGGCCAAAAAACTCTCAGATCTAGGGAAACGGGCAGAAATAAGAATGCCTCCGTCGGGCTAATTCCCCTTTACCCTGCCATATTTGCTAAAATAAGGCCGTGGCCGATATTTTTTTATTCAACTCTCTTTCCCGAAAAAAAGAAAAATTCGAAGCTCTTAATCCACCTAAGGTCGGAATGTATACCTGCGGCCCTACGGTGTATGACTTTGCCTCAATTGGGAATTTTAGAACCTACCTAACGGCAGATTTACTTTATAGAACTTTAGTGTACAACAGCTATCAGGTTGACTACATTATGAATATTACGGACGTTGGGCACTTAACGGGGGATAACTTGGGAGATGCTGACCTTGGGGAAGACAGAATGGAAAAGTCAGCCAAAGCTCAAGGAAAAAGCGCTTGGGACATTGCCAAGTTTTACACGCAAATCTTCTTGGGGGATTACGAAAAAATGAATTTAACAAAACCAATGTTATTTACAAAAGCAACTGAGCATATAAAAGAGCAGATAGAACTTGTTTCAAAGCTCGAGAAAGTCGGTTTAACTTATAAAATTTCGGACGGAATCTATTTCGACACAGTAAGCTTCGAGAAAAAAACTGGTAAGAAGTATGGAGAGCTTTCCACATTGAACACCATAAAGGAAGGAGTAAGGGTAGAACCAAACCCCGAAAAGAAAAATCCCAGGGACTTTGCACTATGGAAACTTTCTAAAAAGCCAGGGGAGCGGCAGATGGAGTGGGAAAGCCCTTGGGGAATGGGTTTTCCCGGTTGGCATATAGAATGTTCGGCTATGAGTATGAAATATTTGGGGGAAAGCTTTGATATCCACTTGGGAGGGGAGGACCTTCGCCAGACCCACCATCCAAATGAAATTGCCCAGTCAGAGGGGGCTACCGGAAAGCCGTTTGTAAAGTACTGGCTGCATACCACATTTTTACAAATAGACGGGCAAAGAATGGGGAAAAGCTTGGGAAACTTCTATACGCTTGCCGATATCGAGAAAAAAGGATTTGATCCATCATCGTTAAGATATCTTTATTTGACTGCCCACTATCGTGATACCCTTAATTTTACCTGGGAAAGCCTAACTTCGGCACAAA
>CAYNFU010000018.1:0-14407 GCA_964396785.1 uncultured Gammaproteobacteria bacterium
GAGGTAATAAACTCAAGTAATCTTTCAAAAAATACCAGGTGGTAGATTCCCGGATTTGCCGGAGCCTGAATAGCGGCGATTTCAACTTCTTGAGCTAGGTCCTGGGTAGATTGGGCAAGTGTTACTACTTCCTGCATTATGGCGTGTAGCTGGAGTTTTAGTTCGTTGCCCTTTCTTTCAACAAGAGCTCGTTCCTCGTCCCTGAGTCTTCTCTCGAGTGCAAGCTGGTCTCTTAATTTTTTGTTTTCTTCAAACTTACCAGAAAAAACCTCATCAAACTCTAGGCTTTCTCCGGGAGCCATTTCTGCTTGGTATTTCTTGGGTTCACGAAATCCGAATACCTGATCGAGGACGTCTTTTGATGTGCCTTCTAATAGATCCTTTTTTAGGCTTTTTGAAGTTCCTGAACCAATGTCTTTAAGCGCCTCGAGCACGTTTTGGCGCCTCATCTGCTTTTGAAATTTAGATTTTTGAGCTGAATCCATTTGTCTAGCTCGAATGTTACACGAGGCTCACTAGAGAGTCAAGCGCCCTCCTTTTTCTTAAGAGGCTTCCCACTAACCTTCTTCTTTCTGGGGTATTTAGGTTTTCGAAAGAGTTCTTGCCCGATACAGTTTCTTTAATGGCAGCGTCAATTTCAGATTCGCTTACTTTGATGTCTTTTTCTTCTGCAATTTTTGTTAGAACCAGATCCAATTTCAAAGCTTCCCGGGCTTGGGTTTCATATTCACTCCTTAAGGTCTCAGGATTCTTGCCAATGCTCGCCAAATACTTCTCAAGAGAAAGTCCCAAGCGCTCAGTACGCTCAAGAAGCCCAGATAGCCTTGCGTCGACTTCCTCATCAACTAGTGGCTTAGGTATTGTAATCTCGGAAAGGGCTAGAAGTGTTTTGATTGCTTCCTGTTCTTTTTCTTCCTTTGATTTTTCTTTTGGTGCTTCACCTTTTCCTTTATTAGGAGTCCAGATTGAGGAAGCTGAAAGAGTCCCTTTAATTGCCTTTTGATAGTCGCCCAATTTAATCTCAGGCATTTCACAGGTTACTCCTCGTATTTGCCAGTCTTCACCATCCTTGGCTTTTATTAACTCAAACTTAGGGTATATAAGGGGCTTAATTTTAAATTTAGTAAGAGCGTCTCCCAAGGCTTTAGGCAGAATATGACTCAAAGCGTGTTCGATTAAGCTCGCAGAAGAAATACTCTCTCTGGCTTTCTCCAAGGGGGCGTTTCCTTTGCGAAATCCGGGTATTTCAACTTCCTTGGCAAGATGAGCTAAAGCTTCTTCCTGCTCACTTTTTATAATTGAAAATGGAATTGTGAATGTGATTTGAATTGTTCCGTCGGCCTCACGGGCAAGGACGGATTCAATCCCCTTTTTGCTTTTTGTCATCTTTCAAAAATATCCACGCAATATGCGTGGAGAGCCTATTTTAACACAAATAGATTGTAAAACTCTAGGAGCCGCCCTTATGTTGAGTTTTGAACTGGGATGGATTAAAAGATGGTTGGGAACCCTTTGACCCAAATTTGCTTTGTTTAAAAAAATCCGGGGTCCTAAAGCCCAGAGCTGGCCCCGCCTTTTTCTTAACAAACGAGCTTTTTTGTTTCATGGCATTAATTTTAACATACTAAAATTGCAAATTGAAAATAATTTACTTATAATGTAGGTGCCAAGTAGCGTTTAATGGATAGTCTTCGAATAAGCTTCCGTTAATCCTCGAGGCGTGCGATGCAACAATCGTTAGAAAGGAGGTAATTTAAATACATGGCTAGTAAGCTATTTGTTGGTAATCTTGAATATTCTGTAACTGGAGACGATCTTAAGGCCGCTTTTGCAGGCGTTGGAACAGTGGTTGATGCTGTTGTAATTTCTGACAAAATGACAGGTAGAAGCCGAGGTTTTGGATTCGTTGAAATGAGTAGCGAAGAAGAAGTTAAAGCTGCTATTGAGAAAATGAATGGTGCGGATCTTAAGGGTAGAAAGATAAACGTAAACGAAGCTCGTCCTCCGAGAGAACCCCAGGGTTAATTACTCGTTAGCGAGTTTGTTTAAAAACCACGAAATAAGCGAAAGCACAATCGAGGCTAGGATTGCAGTGGTAAAAGAGTTTATAGTGAATCCCGGAACAACCTTACTTACTCCCCAGAGGAGAAGTACGTTAATTAGAAATGCCGTAAGTCCAAAGGTAACAATGGAAATTGGAAGCGCAATAAGCTGAACGATTGGTCGAATAAATGTATTGACAACTCCTATTACCACTGCTGTAACGACTCCAGCCGATATAGTAGTGAGATTAAATCCTGGAATAAGATAAGCGACGACAAAGAGTGCGAAGACGTTTACCGCAAGTCTTACGATAAGCTTCATAAATTCATAATGACCTATTTAGGGAGTTTTTGTCAAGAATTCCTCACTTAAAAATCCTCTGAAAGATAGTGAATAATGAGAATGCCCCATAGAAGACAAATGCGGATCCTACAAAGAATATCCTTATTGGTGAAGGCCTTAGTTCCCTAGCGAGGTTTGACATATTAAGCCAAAGAATAAGTCCTGTGTAGATAAACATCGAGAATGCATTTAAGACCGCTCCCGTTACGACCAAGGTCAGTGGTTCTATAAAGCCCGAAGCAAATATTATTATTCCCGCGAGAATTTGAAGAATTAAGGATAGATAAAAATACAGGTGCATTTTTTCTACTTTAAAGCGATTTGGAGAGAATATTACTAAATTTTCACTAATAATCCGTGCATTTGAGCCAAAAACAGAAAATTGAGTACCAAAAAGCATGAGTGCAGCAATTAGGAGAAAAAATGTACCCAAGAAGCTAAAAGTCTTTTGAGCTATGACACCCGCCTCAAAAATGACAAAATTTATGCTCGTTTCGACTCCGGCGGCTTTGTTGACAGTCGAATAGGCAAGGAGCGATAAAAGTAGCATAGTAAATGCCCCAGTTAGCCAGAAGACTAAGCCGTGTTCGATATTAATCTTCTTCCACCAGGTTTTAAATCTGCCAATATTTTCCTCAGTTGGTTCAAAAGTTACTCCGGTTAGGGACAAATTTTCCTTTTTCCCAACCAAAATGTTTGTAATATGTCCCGAGTATGAACCCATTCCATATCCTTTTTCTTTAGCGTACAAGGATTGAGCCAGGTTTAAATTCCCTCCCGCGCCGGCATAAGCCAAAGCCGCAAGAAAAGTGGCAAAAGGTAAACCCAACGGCAAAAACCAATATCCTTCTCCCTTTCCGACTACCCCTGAAGCAAGGGCCGACCAATCGCTACCTTTTGCAAAAAATATTGTGATTAGAAAAACAAAAGGAATCCCTAGAAGTATTATGGCTTTTTGAACGCGCTCCTGGGTTTTATAAACTATCCTCCCCAAGCTATATAGGATCCCAATGAGAATTAAGAAGGCAATTCCAACAAGGCCCGAATAAGGAATTCCAACGGCTTTAGCAAAGAGAGTGGCTGACGCTGCAATTATCCCAGGCCAGATCCAGGGTATAAAGGTAGTTAAAATAAACCAAATTGGGGTGAATGAGCCAAATTTTCTTGTCAAGCCAACAAAAATACTCTCCCCCGTTATTAGAGTGTAGCGTTCAATTTCCATGTTAATGAAAAACTGAAACGTAATTCCCAAGAGAGCCGCCCAAATAATCCCTAGGCCAAAATTGGAAGAAAGGTATGGCCAGAGAATAAGCTCTCCACTCCCTAGTCCCACGCCGAGAATAATAAAACTTGGGCCAATGAGTTTTAATAGGGAAGGAGCTTGGGGAAGATCTTTTTTCTCAAGAGAGGGAAGATTGGGCATAGCCTAAGTGTACAAAATTTACGTTTAGCTTGCCATAAGTGTAATATAAAATGAGGCATGAAAATGATAATTCATCAGATTAGAACCCCGGTCAAAAGAGAAGGTGCAGGGAGGTACCTAATGGTTACCCTTATAAGCTTCGCGGTTTCTGTAATAGTAACCAGAGTTTTCTTACAAGTTACCAATTACCCCCAACTCGCCTGGGGGGAAATTCATATTGCCCACCTTCTTTTTGGAGGTTTTTTTCTTTTTGTTGCGGCGCTTCTTCCCTTGGTTCTTTCTAATAGGTCAGTCTTTGTGATAAGCGCGGTTCTTTCCGGAGCCGGTGTGGGTTTATTTATAGACGAGGTAGGTAAATTTATTACCCAGGCAAATGACTATTTTTATCCGCCGGCAATGCCTATTATTTATGCTTTTTTCCTTTTGGTGACACTTATATATTTTCAAGTGAGGAAAATGCCGAGGAAAGACGCAAGAGCCGAGCTTTATAGGTCTTTTGATTCACTATCTGAAATTTTAGACTATGACCTTGAACCTCATGAACTTGTCTCTCTTAAAAGGAGACTAAAATATGTATCTCAGAAGAACGATTCTCCAGCCTATGCGGAACTTGCGAAAAAACTTTTGAAATTCCTCGATTCTAAGGATCTAAAGCTCGTTCCCCAAAAACATAATTTATTTACAAGGTTAGTTTCAAGACTTGAGAAGTCTGAAGAGGAATTTGTGGGAAGAAGTTTTTATAAAGCTGCCTTAGTTTTATGGCTGACAACCTCGGGTGCCATCGCAATCGGGGACCTGGTTAGAAGCTTTACAGCCTTTTTTTCCTCAGAGGCACTTTTCGCACTCGCCTCCCGTTTAGTTTCTTCGGGAGTCTTGGTATCGGACGCGAGTATTTATTGGTTTTTGGTAAGACTAGTTCTTGAAGCATTGGTTGGAATTTCCCTAATTGTTTCTGCCTTCCTCTTGGCCAAAGGTGCTGAGAAAACTGGCATATCGATTGCCTATTATGGAATTCTACTATCTCTCACGACCGTCAATTTACTAGTTTTTTACTTTGACCAAACCAGGGCATTTTTCTCTACCCTGGGACAACTTACACTGTTTCTGCTTATTATCCACTTTCGCCACAGGTTTTTGGTTTTGCAAGAAATCGCCCCAGAATAACAGTGGGTTACCACTTGACTTCGGGTTTCCTTCGGTAGTATAAAGAGTAGGTGCTTGAAAAAATCTCGGCTCCTGTATCGGTTGGACTTGCCTTCGACCATACTACTCGCAGGGTTTGCCCTAAATGGGTAATTTGGGAAGGGCGCACTTACTCAATTGAGAAAGTCGGACTTCATCATACCTTTAGAGCCGGTAGAACCTTATTCCACGTATTCTCGGTAGCCGCCAAAACTCTCTTTTTTAGGTTGGTACTTAATACCGATACCTTGCATTGGAGATTAGAGGAAATTTCAGATGGAACGGCAAATTAGAGGCGTATTATGAACTTTGAACTTGGTTTCAACCCCAAACCCTCCACCATTATGCATATGGACCTTAATTCCTGCTTTGCAACTATTGAGCAGCAAGCAAATCCACTCCTTAGGGGAAAGCCAATCGCGGTTGCCGCATATACGACCCCTTCAGGCTGCATTATAGCTCCCTCAATTGAAGCCAAAAAATATGGGATAAAAGTTGGGATGAGGGTTAAGGACGGCAAACTTCTTTACCCGGGCCTAATAGTCGTCCCCCCAGATCCTTGGAAATATAGAAATGTACACCTTTCCCTAAGAAGAATTTTGTCAGATTACACAGCTAAATTTGTGCCGAAAAGTATCGACGAGTTTGTTTTAAACTTAGAGGGATATCCCTCTTTGCAAGTAAGTAGCATGCGTGAGGTGGGAGTCGAAATAAAAAAAAGGATAAGAGAGGAGATTGGTGATTGGTTGAGCGTCTCGGTCGGAATTGCCCCAAACAGATTTCTTTCCAAAACTGCCGCAGGGCTTCATAAACCAGACGGGTTGGATGAGATAAATAGAGATAATTTTAGTAAGATTTACTCGGGGCTTGTCCTAACGGATCTTTGCGGAATAAAACTAAGGAGTGCTGCCCGGCTAAACTCTATGGGCATATTTAGTGTTCTTGAATTCTATGAAGCTTCCTATCAGAAGCTAAAGGCCGCCTTTGAATCAATCCTCGGCTATTATTGGTATTTAAGACTTCGTGGTTGGGAGATTGACGACGTTATTTTCGGCAGGAGGTCCTACGGCAACTCATTTGCGCTGCCAAAGCCCTTGGAGAGAATTGACGAGCTTTCCCCAGTTCTTTCCAAACTCGTTCAAAAAATGGGAGGCCGTTTAAGGGCGGCTCACTATAAAGCCCAAGGGGTGCATTTGGCAATCGCCTATCGCGACGGGTCATTTTGGCACCAGGGAGTTACAACCTCAAAAGTTTTATTTGATTCGCGCGACATCTACAAAGTCGCATTCAAGCTTCTTAACCGAAGTCCATACAGAAAGCCCGTTCGGGAACTCGCCGTTTCGGTCTTTAACCTGATGGATGAGGGGAGCCTCCAGCTCGAACTATTTGACGACCTTGAAAAAAAGGAGCGTATAGTATCTGCAATAGACTCCGTAAATGAACGCTGGGGAAACTTTGTCATAACTCCGGCTCGCATGCTGGGGGCAAAAGACGTTGTAATAGATAGAATTGCCTTTGGGGGTGTGAAGGAGCTCGAGGAATTTACCCTTCAATATTAGATAAATCAACCGGGGTACCAACTTCAAAGTTATTTTTGTCGGATGAGCCTGCCGTAACTTCTAAAACATAATCAATGAGTCCATCTGAGATAAGAAGAGGAAGATCTCTATCTGGAGCTCCTTCTTGGGGAGGTTGGACTTCCTTGTGGATTTGAACGATTTTTGCGTCGTTAATCCAAATAATATCTATGGGAATTAACATTCCCTTCATCCAGAAGGATGGCTTGAAGTCTTTATTCGCAAAGACAAAAAACATTCCTTCACTCGAGTCTAAGGACTTTCTTCCCGAAAGACCTTTGGACCTTTCTTCCTCCGAGTCGGCCACCTCAACTAAGTATTCAATTTCCCCCACCTTAATAATTTTCTTGTCCCCGACGGTAGTTTGGATGGTTTTGCTGGCATATCCCCCGGGGTTTGAAAGGGCCTTGCCTGCTTCTTGGGGGTATTTGGTAAAGACGCCCAAAATTGTGATAAAGGCTGCAGCACCGGCAACAAGAAGTAGTGTCTGCTTCATTATTGAGCGTTTTGTATTATGCCAGGCGAGGAGGGAAATTCCTGCCTTCTGGGGTTACCTAAAGAGAAGAAGTAACTAATAAGACCCAAAAGGATTACAGCAACAGAGGCTAAGATGAGAAAATTATTGCTGTCTTTAAACCCCTTCATTATAGTCCGTTATACTCCCAAACTTCTGCGGTAAAAGCCTCGTCTCCTAAAATTGCCGAGGTTGTACCGAAAGAGTTACTTCTATAAAAATTGTAAACTATTGCAACTAAAAGTACAAAAACAAAAACTGGAAGAATAAAAAGAACGATATTAAGGGAGTTATTTAGTCTATTTTTGTGAATGTGTATTGCCTTAGGCAGCATACTTCTATTTTACATGAGATTGCAAATAGATGAAAATAAGTTAAGATTTCTTAGATGCTTAGAAAGTACCCTAACTTTAAAAGTCTAAAATCGCGTCCATCCCCTGACTATCGACTTTTCACTAGCCTTCTCATTGAACAAATTATTGATGATAATTCTAAGCTTATTAAAGATTTGTCTTTACGCAGGATGTTTGAGCAGTGTCTGCCAAATACCCTGGACACTACGGTTTATTACAAAGAAGACAGTAGTGAGACCCCTGACACATTTATTGTAACTGGTGACATTCCCGCCATGTGGTTTCGTGACTCAACTAATCAAGTATGGCCATATTTACGCTTCATAAAGCGCGATAAGATTCTTTGTCGTCTAATTGCGGGATTAATTAGACGACAAACGAGAAACATATTAATTGATGCATATGCTAACGCTTTTATCGATATAGACTCTCAACGTAAAAAAAGGAACCCCTGGTGGCCGAAAGGCGATGCTTGGAAAAAAGGAGTCTGGGAGAGAAAGTACGAACTCGATAGTTTATGCGCATTTTTCCGACTTTCGGCTGGTTACTATGAGAAAACGCAAGACATAACTCCCTTCGATGTTACTTGGTTAAATGCGGTTAAAAGTTGCCTCAGAGTTATCGATAGGGAGCAAGGCACCCTTGATAAAAGTGCGCTTAAAATGATGTATAAATTTTATGGGCCAAACAAGAAACCTTACCCAGCCATACGAGTAAGGGGTTATGGTTATCCTGGAAAGAGTTGTGGTTTAGTACGTACCGTTTTTCGTCCTTCCGACGACGAGGCTATCTTTCCCTATTTAATTCCGGCAAATGCCATGGCGGTAGTTACCCTTCGGGGTATCTCGAAAATTCTAAAAAGGAAAAAGGAAACTAAGTTAGAAAATTTGGCAATACGTTTTGCAATCGAAATTGATGCAGGAATTCAAAAATATGGGGTCGTTAAGCATGAGAAATTTGGAAAGGTTTTCGCCTACGAGGTTGACGGATTCGGCTCCTACTCTTTTATGGATGATCCCAACGTACCGAATTTACTTAGCCTTCCTTATTTAGGTTATTGTACTTTAGATGACCCGACTTACGTACAAACAAGAAGAATGATTCTGAGCGAGTCCAATCCTTTTTACGCGGAGGGAAAGGAAGCTTCAGGTATGACAAGCCCGCACACTGGCACGTTCGATCATTTTTGGCCTATGGGCACAATTATGCAGGCGATGACATCACGCGACGAGGAGGAAATTCGCTCTTGTCTTCGAACTCTCAAGAATACCCACGCCGATACCTATTTCATTCACGAAAGTGTTCATATTGATAACCCCAAAAGTTACACCAGACCTTGGTTTGCCTGGGCAAATTCGCTTTTTGGAGAGTTGATTCTCGAGATTGAAAGTAAATATCCTAAGCTCCTTGAAAGACCCCTCTAAAAGGCTTAATAAAATAAAAAGTATATGTTTGAAATTGCCGACACAAGGAAAGTATAGTTAATATTATTCACTAGTAGGATTACCAAAATATAAAAGCCACTCCTAACTAATAGAATCAATGATTCTCTAAGAAGTATAAACTCTGCTACCTTTTCCTTTTTGGCGATACCGTAACCGATTGCACTCATGGGTATTGTAAGAAGCACTCCAAAAAATCCCGCCAAAATAGAAAGCACATAAAATAATATTTCTCCTTTAAAAAAGAATCGAGCAAGGGAAATAAAGATGGCAACTACTGCTCCAACCTTAAGTAGATTTCTTTTATCGCTTTTGTCTGTATATCTACCTACAAGTTGAATAAAAAGAAAACTACCAATTGCGGTAAGTGAGCCAACAATACCTACTGAAAAAATATTTTGGAAAATAAGGAATACAAAGATTGGCCAGACTATATATTCGATTTCTTCTCTTGTGTTTTCCACAATCTCTGCAACTATATATTTAGGATATGTTCTTACGAGGTTAATTGCTTCTCGTAATTTGAGATCCAACGATATTCTTATTTCGGGTATCCAAAAAATTAAGAATCTCGAAAGAAGATAGACTAAGGCCCCTATTATAAAAAGGAGGTTAAATCCTCCGGTAGAAACTATAAAGGCACCCGCGAATGGTGCCGCAATTCCCACAATACGTGAATATCCATGAAATTTGGCTAAATTTCTGCCTATCTCTTCCTGTTTAGAGTTTTCGACTAAAAGAATGTGCAGAGGGAACCAAAAGAAGGCCATTCTTGCTCCGTAGATTAGGGCAATTAAAGCTAGTGGAAATTTAAATGTCTCCAGACTGTAAAGCATCCAAATGTATAAAAGAAGAAAGGGCAGGCTCAAAAAAAGGGAACTTTTCAACCCATATCGATGAGATAAATTCGCGGAAATAAAAAAGACAAAGAAGATACTCACGGAATAGATTAAATAATAGACAAAAACTTCCTTTGGAGAATAATTTAATTTCAAAAGATAAATCGGAACGAATATTTCCAAAAGCCTCCCTGCAAAGCTGTCTATAGAGCGCATTGCGTAGACCGCCGAAAGAGGTTTCACACCTAAATTGTATCCCTTAAAAAGGAGCAATTAAAGTGCCGGGGAGAGGAGTCGAACCCCCACGTCCATAAGGACACAGGATCCTAAATCCTGCGCGTCTACCATTCCGCCACCCCGGCTTTAGGCTATATTATATCCCAATTTAACCTTCGAGGTCGAAGTATATAGGAAGAGGTTCGATTTTCTGCATGAAGAACTTTACCTTCCATGCCCAAGTTGAGCTAGGAGGAGCGTAGCGCCTGGCAATTCTGCCTATGGTTGGGGCTCCCCTATCTATGTATTTTTCCCTAAGGGTCTTAGCAACGACCTCAATTGATTCGTCCCAAGAAGTGAATCTATATTCCCCGTTTGCCCATCCATAGGCATTAAACGAATTTTTAGGAATTCTTTTACCAAAAGTGGATTCAACTCCGGTGATAGCTGGAATCAGTCTCCAGTCAAGGTTATAAGTATCGGCAACCTCAATAAATGTTCCCGAATACTCGGCTAAAGGAGATCGATGAGATTCCAAATAATTCTCAAGAGTTTCAATCCTTGGGTCTTGACCCTCGACAGCGTCCGATTTGAGAGAGGCTGAGGCATCAGCCACGAAAGGAGCAGCCGAAACAGAATCGGAAAATGAAAAAAATAGAATAGAAAAAACCATTAATATTGAAAATATTTTTGACATATACCTTTCCCACAAAAGAGGGTCGCCGTTAGGCGACCCTCATAAAAAATTCCAACGCTCGATACTGCAAAGCAGATCTTGCCTCGGAATCTAGGTGGTACTATATCATATACTTATAGGCCCTGTCAAGTATTTATGCCTATATATAAAAGAGGCTAATAATTAATAAATAGAGGCCAATATATAAACTGCTTAATGAGGCCTCTTTTGTGCGAGAAGAAAAATAGACGGGCCGAAATTTATAAATCCAAAAGGAGTCTGAAGAATCTTTTCTAGAGCAACAAGCGTATCAAGAGGTAGAATTTTTTTTATCATTGGGCTTCTAATATTGGAAACAGAACGAACCTCTAATATATTAAAGTCACATTCGGTAAGCTTGTGTTTAATAATTTCAGGATGGTAATTAATAAAGGGAAGTGTGGCCCTTTTTATAGATTTTTTACTCCTTATATCCTTTGGCGCGATGTCGATTGGAAAAGTGATATTCCCCTTAAGAAACTCTGAAATAAGTGCTTTAAAGTGTCCTTTATTGGCAAACTCTAAAATGAGGTACCCTTTATTCTTGAGAAGCTTGCACATGACCTCAATTGAACCCTCGATGTCTTCTAGATGGTGGAAGACTCTTACACAAACTATCAAATCCACGCTTCCGGCTTTTAGTTTTTGGGGTAAATTATCAAGCGTACTATGGAGGAATTTAAAATTTTTGCCGGTAAATTGACGTCTCGCTAGAGAAAGTAATTTAGATGAAGGATCGGAAAGCGTAATCTTTTTTGCCCTAAATGAATATGTCGGAGTGAGCCTGCCGTAGCCCGCACCTATTTCTAAAATTTGACGGGTTTCAGGAATTTTATTTAAAAAGGCCCTAATGGCTTCTACTTCGCAGTTGTGTTCGTACTCTCGTCCCTCCCAGTAAGATGGGTAATCATAACTATCGTAATGAGAAGACATAGTTAGCGATTAGAAAATAGGAATATAGAATAGCACGAAGATGCAAAATTACTCCATCTCAGCAATGAATTTATTCACTCCTTCGGCCCAGGATCCTGGGGAGAGTGGGGTGTATTTGCTCATAATCTCTTCAATCGTTCTATATCCTTTGTCTAAGTACTCCTTTCTTATTCCCGCAGACACCGTTTCTATACCATCTTGAAAAGAAGAAAAACCGAGAGTTCCTTCGCTATGAATTCCCCAACCCCAGCAATTATTAGTCTCAGGTGGGATCTTTTTACAAAGATTCGACTCTTGTTGGGCAATGGCAGTAGTTAAGCGGAAATCAAGACCATTTTTATCTGCGGCGTCGACTATTGAAGGAGCGTAAGGCTCAAGTGGGGAATTATAGCTAGCCAGATACTGACGCACGATTTCTTTCCTTGCATCAGCTCCTTCTACATAACCCGAGACAGATGGGAAGCTTACGGGAAGTGAAGCATAAACCCTAACTCCAGATTTTGGAGAAGTCACTTGGTTAACCTGGGAAGTCTTAACGCTGTCTTTTTTGAGGTCCCCTATTGAGAATAAGGAAAGAAGGCTGGCGAGAATTACAATAGGAGTAATTGAGAAAAATAAGGAAGCAAGAATTAAATTTTTCCAAAAAGAAAATTCCTCGCGGGAAGGACTAACACTTTCCATCTTTGTCAGGATGACATAGTTTGAAGCTAAAAGCAAGTTATCCCCTGCTGGCTTGAGAAGGAAACCAACGGAAAATGATTTTATTGATAGCATTAATATGAGTTTGAGAGTTTAAATCGAAAGATATGCCGTCTCCAACTATTCGAGCCCCAGGTGTATGGCCAGGACGATGACGGAAATCGCGAATATTATAGATTATGCCTTCTATTGTAACCTGGGCATCATAGCCTTCTGGAATAATACCACTTGGGGTGGGTCTCAACCTCGCTTTTACACCTTCCGCTGGTATGCTAAGGGATATTGAGTCTGGAATCGGCTTGATTTCTACCGGCATAAAAGGTTATTTCTTGATATTGCAAGTGAGCCGCGGAGGATTCGAACCTCCAACCTCTTCCTTAAGAGGGAATTGCTCTACCATTGAGCTAGCGGCCCTTTGAAGCCAAATTATACACTAAATGAGGCTAAATTCCCAGCGAGAAAATAGTGAAACTTCGTAGGTTAGAAATTGATTTATCGCCTTCGTTTAATAAGAAAGTTAAGTTCATGAGTCCTGAGGTTTCTCTAGCTTTCAGCTTAAAAATCATTAGAGCTGAATGGAAAGGTTCAATTTGCGGAGCATAGATAAGCTGGATAGTTTCAAAATCTTCACTCACCTCATTGAGTGTCAAAATTGTCTCTTCGTTAAGAATGGTTTGGCCAAAGTTACTAACAAAGAGAGCTACATAAAATTCACTCCCAGCCCTTATGATTAATGGTCTAAATGTGGCCGTTATACTTGCAGAAGCAATTCTTTCAGGTTGCCCCCTCGTTTTAGGTAGTTTTTGAACTTCCTGATAGAAGTCATAGAATGTACCCTCGGGTTTCTTCCAGGAAAATACGTCAAACGGGGGTGTTTGATAATTTAAGACAAATGGAGTTACTGCAACAACTTTGGGGTTCTTCCAGGGGTTTGTAAAAGCATATGTCAATTTTGATCCTACTTTATTTGTTTCTACTCCCCCATCAAGCCCTCCGTCTCCGTCGTGAGCCCAACCCGTTTCAGTGATAAAAACTGGAAGCTCTTTGCCTAGACCTAAGGTTTTAAGATATTCTAGTTCCCACTCATATGACCTTATAGTTCCTCGACCAGAAGTATACTCTGAACCTGCAAAATCCGGATTTGGGTAGGAGTGAGAGGTCCAACCGTCGATATAATTAAAGAAATCTTTTTCCGAGCTCACAGCCTCCTTCAAGAAGGTTGTTGCCTCCATAGTATCCTTGGTATTTTTGGCAGAAAAGTCAAAACCTGCGGGGAGCACAAAAAAATCAGGAGAATTCGCCTTAAGCTTCTCGGAGAATAGTCTTAAGTACTTAGCATATTCACCCGGGTTTATCTCTCCTCCCCATTCTTTTGCGTGATTAGGTTCATTAGCGACAACCACATAGCGATTTTTACTTACCCAATTTAAGGAATTCAAAAAAGATACCCAGCCGTCAATTTCATCTACACTTGGTTTTTCCCAACCTGAATTTTGCTGGGAAGATGCAATTCTTACTATTGGAATTAAATGAAGCCGCCTTGCCTCGTTGAAAGCCCTTTGCCAACGGCTTTGATCCCTTTCACCTTTTTGAATAACCAAAGTAACATAACCCCAGTCACCACCACCTGAGTTAACAAGGTTAGCAGCGTCCTTTAATTCGCCTTCATTTAAAATATGAATTCCGAAGATATTATTTGGAGAGGACAAAGGATCTGTAATTGCATAGGCCTGTTTGGGGATAAGAATGAATAATAGGCATACAAAAAGTGAGCAGATAAATTTACCCATGTGCTAATTCTAGCAGAGTAGATAAAGAAGAAGTGCCCTCGGCGCGATTCGAACGCGCAACCCTATCGTTAGAACCGATACGCTCTATCCATTGAGCTACGAGGGCTCGGAGCGGGCGATGGGAATTGAACCCACTGTCTCTTCCTTGGCAAGGAAGCATTTTACCGGTAAACTACGCCCGCACTTTGTGCCGAGAGTGTGAGTCGAACACACATCTGACGCTCTTCAGGCGCCCGCCGTGACCACCTTGGCTACCTCGGCATTGTGGTCGCTGCAGGGATCGAACCTGCGACCTTGCGGATGTAAACCGCACGCTCTAACCAGCTGAGCTAAGCGACC
>CAYNFU010000019.1:0-14134 GCA_964396785.1 uncultured Gammaproteobacteria bacterium
GTATATAGTGTTAAGTACTCATCTTCGACCAAAAAGTGAAGATTTGGTAAAATAAGTATTATGAAAACAATCAAGGAGCAAGGAAATCTTCCGACAAACCGTTTTGAAGCTAAACTGCTTAAAATCGGCTCATGGACCCTTCTTAGGCTACCTAAGAGCGCAAGCGCGAAGCTCCCATCACGAGGCATGACGATGGTTAAGGGAACCATCAATGGTTTCCGCTTTCAGGCCGCGCTCGAACCAGACGGTAAGGGAAGCCACTGGTTCAGGCTCGACAAAACCATGCGCGAAGCCGCTGGAGCAGACTCAGGCGACACTGTAATGCTGGCGGTTGAGCCGGTTAGGCAATGGCCGGAACCAAATGTACCAACAGATTTGAAGAACGCCATCGCGGTCGTCCCACAGGCACACACCCTATGGATGGAAATCACTCCAATCGCGCGCTGGGATTGGATCCGCTGGATAGGTTCAACCAGACAACCGGAAACGCGTAGGCGACGGATCGAGAACGCATTCGCGATGCTCAAGTCCGGAAAGCGAAGACCATGTTGTTTCAACCGTACCGTATGTACAGAACCCTATGTATCGAATAATGGGATACTCCTCGAGCCGACCCAAACCTCGGAAGCGAAAGCAAAATAAATGAAGCCAAAAGAGCTATAAAATAAAATTACCATAATTCTTCAGTTTATTAGACTATAATTCTTTTATATGCCTTGGTATTTCTTCGCCGCAGCCCCCATGTTTCTTTATGGAGTATCAAACTTCGTTGATAAGTTTTTGATTGAAAAGAAAATAAAGGATCCTCTGGCTATGGTTACGCTTTCAGGTTTGGTGACGGGCTTTTTGGGATTAGTAATTGGCTTCATTAGCGGTTTTCGTTACCTTGGAGAATCACAAACGGTTCTTATGTTAATGGCGGGAATATTTCTAATTTTTTATTTGATTCCTTATTATAAGGCTCTTAAATTAGACGACGTTTCAAGAGTAGCACCACTATTTCAATTTATTCCTGTATTTACTTTAATTCTTTCTACAGTATTTCTAAAAGAAACTCTTTCGACCAGGCAGACTGTAGGTCTAGTTCTCGTTGTAGTAGCAGGAATAATTTTGTCGGCCGAGAGGCTTGAGAGTAAGTTATTTCGTCCGAGAAAAGCTATGTGGTTAATGATTCTATCCAGCTTTATGTATTCTTGTGTTCTTATCCTTTTCAGATTTGTTGTCAGAGAGGCTGGATACTGGACCACTCTCTCATGGCAATATATAGGAATCGGCGTTGGGGCCATATCACTTCTTTTATTGGGGAGAATAAGAAAATCCATCAAAGAAGGAGTGGGGCAACTTAAGTCGTCCCTACCCCTAATTTCCGCAAATAATGGTATTGCATTGGTAGCGGATATGTCTGGTTCGTACGCAATTTCTCTAGTGGCTGTTCCTTTGGTAACTATCATTGGAGGAATACAACCTTTGATTGTTCTAGTTTACGGTTTAGTTTTGTCCCTTTGGTTTCCGAAGATTATTAAGGAGGATATAAGAAAACCTACAATAATTCAGAAAGTAGCCTCAATAATATTTATTTTTATAGGGCTTTATCTAGCCTATACCTAATAGATATGGTACTCGTTACCTACCGGGCATTCCTTCTTCCCAGGTCAAATAAAGTTTTTGCTTTTCTACGTCGTAGGCAACTACTCGATAGTCAAGAGGTTGGAAAAATAAGTCTCCTGAAACTTTCTCTCTAAGTGTGGTTCTCAGATAATAATCGCTCCTTTTTATTACGAGGGGTCCATACACTTCAAAGTCTTGAGTTGTCACAGGAGTAATGGTCAAGTAAAGGCCTGGTTGGATAGATACTGGTAGATGCATTCCTTGTATGACTTTAGTTTCTTTTACTATTTCTATATCCGTACCATTGACTTCCTCATTTAGAACTTCTTGGACCTGAGTAGAATTATCTGTTGAAGCCTGGTAGATATTTCCAGAAACTAAACCCACATTTAGAGGTTCATAATCTTGGTCACCAACTCTGCCCCAAGCTTGATGAAACTCCTCAGGTTTTGTCTCACTTTCAACCACAGGCTCATGATTTTGATCACCAATTCTACCTAGAGCTTGGCGAAGTTCCCCAAGTCTTTGTTCAGTTTCGACTTCTGGTTTTTGTGACATAATTTTCTGAATGGTAATTGCGGGACTTAGACAGCCGCTTTAAGAAGGAAGGGGGTAGTATAGCAGATTAGTCAAGTAGAACTCAAATAAAGGGTTATTTTCTTTCGATGTCGTAGCTTATTGGGTGGTATAGAAATACCGCCGGTGCGTCCTCAAGAAGGAATCTTTGAAAATCAAGATAAATTGTACGTCTTTCCTCAAGCGAAAGCTCTGTTCGACCTGACTCAAGCAGCTTATCAATCCTGGCATCCTGATATTTGGATACGTTACTTCCCAACTGTGTTGAATGCCAAACCGAGTATTGATCCGGGTCCATTGGAATTTCATATATGGCAAGAAGTGCCTGATATTCGTTGGGCACTCCTGATGAGACCTGTAAGGACGTTTTAACCCCCGCCTCCTCCCAACCCCTAGCGATAGATTCGGCTTGTTCAAGGAGAATTGGGGAGGTAACGAGCTTTATTGTAAGGTTATTTAGGAATTCCTCTGGCAAATCTTCTAAAAGCTCCTTTGCGCGCTCTTTATCAAAATCGTAGGGCTTAACCTGGGGGTTAAAAGCCCATGAGGTAGGGGCAATTGGAGATAGGGCTCGCACGCCGGGAAGTTTCTCTTTATCTATGGCGTAGGATAAGGCCTGCCTTAAGTTTTTGTTGTCTTTAAACATTTCATCCTGCATATTGAAAAATAGGACCACTTCTTTTTGGGTGTCAACTGTTTCATGAACAATGGTATTTTTCCACGATTCAAAAGGCATTGGATTAAATATTCCGGCAAGCTTATCTACCTCCCCCAGTTTATAGGCGAGTTTCGCTCTTTCCTCAGTTGGATAAAATTTAAATATTTTTTTGTCCTTATTTTTAGAAATAATAATCAATTTTTGTAAGTACCCTCCCGCAATTGAAACAGAATCTACTTTCCAATCCCCCGTTCCTAATAAGCCTTTCTTAAATGTAGGTCTTGAGACAATCGAGGGGAAAAGAGAAAAAGGGGTTTCTAGCCGAAAAACAATGGTATGAGCATCGGGAGTTTCAATTGAGACGTCCGTGTATTCATAATCTAAGTCAAAGCTCTCTACCCTTTCCCCGTCCTGCCAAGCTATATCGGCTCTCAGGTGAAATATCCAAGTTTTACCTTTATCCGGGCTTTCCCAGCTTTGAGCTAGATTGGGTAAAACGGTTCCATCGGTGTCGAGGCGAGTTAAACCGTCCCCAACCCCCTCAAGAATACTATCCGGTAAACTCTCAACCTTAAATCTACCCGTGATACCTACTCTATCTAGATCTTTGCCAAAGATAATAGGAATTGCCCAAGAAGAGACGATAAAAAAGGCTACCCCCAAGATAAGTCCAGCCAAAAGTAAAAACTTAAATCTAAACCCAAATGCTACTATGAGTCGTAGAATGTAGCGGAGTGTAAGCATTATTTTCTATGCCAGAGACGTAAGCGACACAAGAATAAACAGCGCGGAAATAAAGAAGGTAGAACGAAATATAAGCTTCTCAAGTCCACGCCTTGAAAAAGAAGTGGAGGATGCCGCCCAACCCCTTGCGAGTCCGGTGCCCCTCGCCTGAATAAGAACTAAAGCGATAAGGACGCTTGCAATTACAATTTGAGCTAGAAGTAGTACATCTTGCATGGCACTAGTATACCAGCAATTTAATGAACCCCCAAGTGAAACTTACTTTATGAGCAAGGAAATTATTGCGGAAAGAAATGAGAGAATGAATGAAATTGCAACGAATGCCAGAAATCCACTAAGAGCGATTGTTGGAATATCGAACCATTTGCCGGAAAACCCAGCAAAGTAAAATCCCTCAATGATAAATCCGGGTACGACTAGGGTCACAATATAAAGAGCAATGGCGGAAGAAGCCCACTTAAAAAGATTAAAAGTAATTAAGTTAATTGGCAGAAGGAGAATATTGATGATTGGACGAACAACCACGCTTGCAAGGCTTAGTCCCAGTCCGGCCAAAAGAAGCGTAAAGAGGCCATTTTGCAGGATTATCCCGGTAGTTGAATTTGCAATAATATAAAGAGATAGAGTATCGACGACAAAAAAGCGCAGGATTTTCTTCACCTTAGTTTAAGTATCGACGGGGAGTTTGCCCTTGTCAAGCAATTTATTTAAGAAAGTGTCTTAGAGACGAGCTTATGGTGATATCTCCTGGCGAATCTATGCGCCTCGTCCCTTAATCTTGAAATTAACGATAGAATATGACCAGGCTCGAGTATTATTTCAACGAAAGTATTGGTTGCATACTTTTTTTTAGGAATAACGAGCGCTTCTCTCCTTTTTGAAATGCCGATAACGGGTATACCTTCTTTCTCAAAAGTATTTCTAAATATTGACACCTGTCCCTTTCCGCCGTCCACAACAATAAGGTCGGGCTTTCCCCAGGATTTTAGGTAATTGATTCTTCTTTTTGCCACCTCGGAAAGAGCGCTTATGTCGTCGAAGGCTTTTGCGCGCCTAATCCTAAAATGGCGGTATAAGGATGGGTCTTTTGCCCCATTGATAAAGGTCACCATCGAGGCCGTGGGGTTGGTACCAGCAAGATGGGCAATGTCGTAGCATTCAATCCTAGAAAGTTTTGAGCTTTGGATAGCATTTTTTTCAAGTAAAACCTTTAGAGATTGAAGTTCCTTTCCCCTTATATCCTCGGCCAAGTTGGGATTTTTTAAAAATTCCCCCACATCGGTTATGGGTTGGGTTATATAGGCAAATTTATTGATTGCTTCTCTATACCCTAAAGCTTCTTCATAATTTTCTAGAAAAGAAGCCCTTTTCATATTTTTTCTCAAATCCTTTTTGACCCGTTCGACTTTTCCAGAAAGGACTTCCTTTAAGTAACGAATGTTTGCTAAGTACCTTCTTCTTAGAGCTTTTTTTTCTTTAGGACTTTTTTCGTTTTCGATTTCATTTGGACATGGATTACAGAGGCCAATGTGAGCATAGATGCATTTTCTTTTGCCCAATTTATGCTCCGCAAAAGGGAAAATTCTTCTTAAGCTTTTAAGGACGAAACGAACATTGTTTGACGAAGGAAATGGGCCGTATGAAGCCTTAGTTCCCTTTTTTAATTGGTCTACCCTTGCGGTTAAAACCGCTGGATAGTAATCGTCGGTTATTTTAATATAAAGCGGGCTTTTGTCGTCTTTTAGGGCAGAGTTATAATGAGGCTTAAAAAGCTTGACCATGCGAGCTTCCAAAAGGAGGGCCTCAAGCTCCGAAGTGACTGGGATGTATGAGATAAAATTAGCGGATGCAAGCATTCTTGAAGTTTTGGGAAGTAGATCCGCTGCAAAATAGGAAGAGACTCTGTTTCTTAGATTTATGGCTTTACCTACATAAAGAGGGGTACCCTTTCGCCAAAAAACATAAATCCCAGGTTCTTGGGGAAGTCTTTTATAAACCCTGGCTTCTAGCTTTATTTTTCTTAAGTTTTTCATAGATTGCCAATTTTAGATCCGTTAACTTTCCCCATAGCAGTGATAAGGGATTTATCCTTTTTAACCTAAGTATTACTAAACTAAGAAGGATAGTAAGTATTATAAATAAAATGGTCAAATTATAGAAAACTATCTGGCTTTTATTCGTAGGAAATTCTACTTTTTGGCCCAAGGTTACAACCGTCACTTTTTCTGGGGCTTTGTTTCCAAGGATTCCGTAGGGCATAAAAGTGTCGAATTCATATGAGGCATAGGGAGGCAGAATATCGATTTCTTCTTTTAGGGCCAAATCCTGGTCGTAGTAAACCTGAGAGGAGATATTATAAAGGGCTACCGGGCCGGGATTTTTTACCTGGACATTTATTTTTTTGCCCGTAATCCCGGGAGACTTTGAAAGAGTTGCAAAAACCTTGGGTGTGGAAGATCTCTTTTCGGGCAACTGGCCAAAATTGACAAAAACGTCCTTTTGAGGGTTGGGGCCTAGCTTATATGACCCGGGGGGATAAGGGAAGGAAGCGTCTAGACCGTGGATAACGAAGGTAAAATGCCTGAGGTCTAGCTTTCCAAAATAGTCTATTCCACCCGTAGTTGAGGCCCAGGTAGGGTCAACGGGAATCCAAACTCGTAGCTTACTATCCCAATATTCGGGCCAAGCATGCAGGACGTCGGAAACGAGTGAAAGAGGTTGGATTTGGGGATTTTCTGTATATGCATAACCATTTATTTCTCGAGCGGGAATACCTGCCGCGCGGGCTATTGCGATAAAGGAATCTGTATATTCCATGCATATTGCAGAATCAGGATTCTCTAGAGCTACTTTCGCCCCTAAGCGTTTAGTTTCCGGGGCAACTCTCTCAAAATCGTAACTTAGATTTTTTGAGACAAAATCGTATATTTCACGAGGAGTTTTTAGTCTCGCCGCTAAACTGGTAATTGACGGGTCTTGGGTCTGCCAAAATTCTGATTCTTTGAGGTTCCCATCTAAAACCTCCATGGGATATGAAAGAAATTCCCGGGGACTTGCAAATATTTGCACGCTTCCGGCGACTTTAACGTCGAGTCTTTCGCGGGCTTCGAGCTCATAAATTGCGAGCCAATTTCCGTCTGGGTCGACTATAACGTTTTCTGGAGTAGGCTCTACTACTTCATAATACATTTTCTGATACGCAGTATCGGGAGGTATGGCAATTTCGACTTGGGCAGTTTTACTTACTGGATTTTCGAGGTGATAATTTAGGGTAAATGAAAAAACTTGGAAATTGCCAAACCCAGCCGTAATTCCCAACTCCTGAGAATCCTTTTTGTCATATGTATATATTCTTTGACCTTCGGAAACCTCTGAGATTCGCGGCTCTGGTGAGATATAAGCCTCTTCTCCCAATGAGAAAGGAACTGAGAATACCAAAGAATAGTTTCTGAAGGTAGATTCCTGTAAAAGTCTTGGAATTGAGATTTCCCAAATTTCACCTGTACGAATTGCGAATGAGTCTTCGCTAAATGTAATAAAAAAGTTTCTAACTTTCCCTTTGCCGACAAGAGCGTCGTCGAAGTTTACTTTAAGAATAGTTTTTTCGCCTTCGTTGTCCACTTCTACTTCAAATTCCTTGCTTCCCTCAAACGCCCTCACGTTTTTGGCTTCAATGTTATTTAATTCCAAGGTGTAGCTTGTTGCATAAAGGTCAGAAACTTGATTTTCGAGGATGATATTGTGGGAAACCTGAGTTCTGCCGCTTTCTTCAATCTCATATCTTACATTTGAGTCAACGACGAATTCATTAGCTCCCAAAGCATCGGGAACACTAAGAAAGAGTATAAAAAGGGAGGCGAGTAACGTAAGAAGTAGCTTTTTCATTATCAAACTCTTATGTAAAAGTATATATTACTTAAGGTAATAACCTGTATACGAAGATTTTGTATTTTTTAGGCTTTCGGGACTACCTTTTGCAATGACTTTTCCTCCGGCGTTACCTCCTTCTGGGCCTAAATCAATAATCCAGTCTGCGTTTTTAATAACGTCTAAATTATGCTCAATAACACAGACCGTATTTCCTCTAGAAACTAAAACCTTTAAAACCCTCAAAAGATTTTCGACGTCGTAAAAATGTAAACCCGTGGTAGGCTCATCGAGTATATAGAATGTTTTGCCGGTGGCTTTTTTGGATAACTCGCTTGCCAATTTTACCCTTTGAGCCTCCCCGCCGGAGAGAGTGGTGGCAGGCTGACCTAAGTGCATATACCCCAACCCTACTGACTCGATGGTTTCAAGTTTAGACAAAATCTGGGGGTGAGCATGAAAAAATTCCAGGGCTTCGGAAACTGTCATCTCCAAAATCTCGGCAATATTTTTTCCTTTATAGGAAACGTCGAGGGTTTGCCCGTTATAGCGCTTGCCTTTACAAATTTCACAAGTTACCCAAATGTCACTCATAAACTGCATTTCAATTTTAATTTGTCCCTGGCCCTCGCAAGCCTCGCAGCGGCCACCGCGCACATTAAATGAAAAATGACCCTTTTTAAATCCCCTGGCCCTTGCTTCGTGGGTTAGGGCAAATACGTCTCTTATAGGGTCAAAGACCTTGGTGTATGTAGCAGGGTTTGAGCGTGGGGTTCTTCCGATAGGAGATTGGTCTATAAGAATTACCTTGTCTATAAACTCCTCCCCAACAAGTTTTTTGTAGGCACCGACGTCCCCTCGAAAATAAGGGTTTAGCCTTTGATAAAGCGCGGGATAGAGAGTTTCTACAAGAAGTGTCGATTTTCCGCTTCCCGATACGCCGGTTATTACAATAAACTTGCCAAGTGGGAACTGAACGTCGATTGCCTTAAGGTTAAACTGCTGGCAGCCGAAAATTGATAATGAACGGCCGTTAATGCCTAAAGGTTTTTGGACAGCTACTTCAACTTTTCTTTTACCCGATAGAAATTGTCCGGTCAGGGACTTTGAATTTTTACGAATTTCCTCGGGTGTTCCATTTGCCACAATTTGACCACCCCATTTTCCTGCCCCAGGACCAAAATCGACTACATAGTCAGACTGATTAATCATTTCTCTATCGTGCTCAACGACAATTACAGTATTTCCTAAATCTCTCAATTTTTTAAGGGTATCAATTAACCTTTGATTGTCTCTCTGGTGGAGGCCAATAGTAGGTTCGTCGAGTACATAAAGGACCCCGGTAAGGCCTGAACCAATTTGTGAGGCTAGCCTAATTCGCTGAGCCTCGCCTCCAGATAAGGTTCCAGCCTCGCGGTCTATGGTAATGTATTCGAGTCCAACAGACTTTAAAAATTCAAGGCGCTTTATAGCCTCCTTAACAATTGGAGCCGATATCTGCTCCTCGCGCGGATTTGCCCCGATTTCCTTTGCGAGAGAAGATAGCCAGTCGAGGGCTTCCAAGATGGACATTGATGTGACATCTGAAATGGATTTCGATAAAATTGTTACCGAAAGGGCTTCTTTTTTGAGGCGAGCCCCGTGGCACTCGCTACAAACCTTTTGGCGCATATATTTTTCTATTTCCCAATGAACATAATCGGAGTCGGATTCAGCGTGTCTTCTTTCTAAAAAGTTAACTATTCCTTCAAATCTTTGCCAAATAAAGGTTTCTCGGCCAAATCTATTTGTGCCTTCAACTTTATATTCTTCAAGTCCCGTTCCGAAAAGAATAATTTCTTTTTCTTCTTTTGATAGGAGTCCGCAGACTTTTCGAGCGTCCATTCCAACCTCCTGACAAACCTTGAGTATCAGGCGGGAAAACCAGGTATCGTGCTCAAATGTTGCTCCCAAAGGTAAAATGCCTCCTTCAGAAATTGAAATTTCATCTGAAAAAACTAGGTTTGGATCCACTTTTAGAATTTTACCCAAGCCAGAACAGCTGACACAGGCTCCGTGGGGAGAGTTAAAAGAGAAAGTCCTTGGTTCTATTTCGGGAAGTTGAATATTATCGACGGGACAGGAAAATCGCTCAGAAAAAAGATGGTCGGAAAATTTCTTAGGGAGTTCGGGCATTTCAAATCCCGAATCTAAAACCTGAGCCAAGATAACATTTCCTTCAGATAGATTGAGAGCTTGCCCAGTAGAATCAGCTAAACGAGACTTTAGATTGTCTTCAAATATTTTGTCCTTTAGGTTTGAGGAAGAGAGGGAAATTTTGTCAATAACTGCCTCAATTGAGTGTTTATTGGTTTTAATTAATATTAGCTCCTCGCTCAAATCCTTAACATAGCCATCAACCCTTACTTTTTTGTATCCCTTGGCCTTGAGATTGTCAAAAAGGGATGAAAATTCTCCTTTTCTATCAACTACAATAGGGGAGAGCACTAAAAACCAAGCTTTTTTGCTCTTTTTAGCAGTTTCTTTAATAAGCTCAACTCCCTTTTCGACTATCTGGTCAAGTGTCTGATGGGATATTTCCCTACCACATATGGGGCAATGGGGGTGCCCTACCCTTGCAAAAAGAAGGCGTAGATAATCGTAGATCTCGGTAACGGTTCCGACGGTTGAACGAGGATTTCTGGAAGTAGTTTTCTGGTCAATTGATATCGCTGGAGACAATCCTTCAATGTGGTCAACGTCGGGCTTTTCCATAATTCCCAGGAATTGCCGAGCGTAGGTTGAGAGGCTTTCAACGTAGCGCCTTTGTCCTTCTGCGTAAACGGTGTCAAAGGCTAAAGAACTCTTACCACTACCAGAAACTCCCGTAAATACGACCAATTTGTTCTTGGGAATTTCAAGGTCAATGTTCTTGAGATTATGCTGCCTTGCACCTCGAATTTTGATTGCATTATCCATAGTAAAAGCCCGCCGGTTTCATCCGGTGGTAGAGAAAGTATATCACAGACAAACTAGCCAATTCGGGTATAATAGTAAATTATGAAGCTATCCCAAGGCATTAGAATAGATAGGCCGCCTCCAGAGTTTGCCAATTTAAGGAACCTTACAATTCCTAAGCTCATTCCCCCTTTAATTAATCTCGTGATAATTGCTACTGTGGTACTATTTATTTTCTCTCTCCTTTTGGGAGGACTAAAACTTATACTTTCTGGAGGAAATAAAGAAAAGACATCTGAAGCTTGGCGTCAGGTACTAAATGCACTTCTCGGTATTGCAATAGTTTTTGGTACGTGGGCAATAATTACATTTCTTGAGCAATTTTTTGGAGTTGAGCTAACTACAATACAATTACCCAGCGCTAGGTAGTAGGTTGAGTTGGAGATAGGCTATTCAAGACCGAGTTAATAACCTCGTTGGCTTTTTCAATATCTTCCTGGCTGGTCAATCTCTCGCCTCCCCCCTTTTTAAATTCCCCCTCGACACACCATTTAAGAAATCCGTCTACTTTTTCCTTAAGGGCTAGATCTTTTATATGTCCGTCTTCTAAGCTATACGATAAATGTCCTGCAACCATTTGGAACCAACCCCTACGGGCTTTGAATTTATTATCAGGGCTTGAGCTATGAATGACTTCTGGAGGAATTTTATCTTGAAAATCGTCTCTAAAGTGTTTCAGTTTCTGAATTAGATATTCTTTTGAGTGAAGGTCGTTAATTGCTTCCATAAACAAATTATATAGTTATTTCTTTTATTTTATCTCTAATCTCAGCTGCTAGCTCGAAATTAAGGTCTTGTGCGGCAAGAAGCATCTCACGGCGAAGCTTAGAGGTCAATTTCTTCCTGTCCATAGGGGTTAGAGACTCAATGTCAATTTCCGGAAGTCTTGAATAAACTTCCGCTTTTCGACCAAAAAGCGAATCTATTATGGTTTCTTCCTCCCTCTTAACTACTTTTTCCCTAATAGGTTTTTGTATAGATTTTGGCTTTATTCCATACTTTTTATTCACCTTTATCTGGTAGGCTCGGCGTCTTTTAACTTCGGAGAGGGCCCTTTTCATTGAGCCTGTAATGGAATCAGCGTACATAATTACCCGTCCCTCTACGTGCCTCGCAGCCCTGCCCATGGTCTGAATTAAAGTCACGTCACTTCTTAAAAATCCTTCTTTGTCCGCATCAAGTATGGCTACGAGTGAAACCTCAGGGAGATCAAGTCCCTCCCTTAGCAAGTTTATTCCCACCAAGACGTCGTATTTCCCAAGCCTGAGGTCGTCAAGAATATCGGTTCTATCGAGCGTTTTAACGTCGGAATGAAGGTAATGAACCTTAAGTCCCTGCTCGTTAAGGTAGGAAGAAAGGTCCTCGGCCGTTCTTTTAGTTAATGTGGTAACAAGTGTCCTTTGCTTCTTTTTAGCTTGAATTTTAATTTCTTCGAGGCAGTTAGCTACTTGGTTTTTGGTGGGTCTAATTTCAACTTCAGGATCGGGAATTCCAGTTGGGCGCAAGAGTTGCTCAACAACATTACCCTTTGACATGGAAAGCTCCCATTCAGATGGAGTTGCACTGGTTGCAATAAAATTGGGAATCCTTCTCATAAACTCGTCAAATTTCAAGGGGCGATTATCCATTGCCGCCGGGAGCCTAAAGCCATATTCGACCAGAGTCTTTTTTCTGGCAAAGTCTCCGTTATACATCCCCCGAACTTGAGGAAATGTCATATGACTCTCGTCTACTATAACCAGCCAATCCTTTTTGGATGGCTCATTAAAGTAATCAAGAAGTGAAAATGGTGGGTCCCCCGGGGATCTTCCGTCAAAGTACCTCGAATAATTCTCAATCCCCTTTACGTATCCGACCTCCTGAATCATTTCGAGATCATAAGTAACTCTTTGGGCGAGCCTTTGGGCCTCAAGTAATTTCCCTTGTTCTTTAAGCTCCTTCACTCTTTCTTCCAAATCTTTTTTTATTTGCCCTAATACATGGGCATTTTTAGAGGGATCAGTAATAAAGTGCTTGGCAGGATATAGTATGAAGTTTTTTAACCATTTATTAATAGCTTGACCCGTAAGGGTATTTATTAGCGACACATTTTTTATTTTATCCCCAATAAGCTCAATTCTTACCCCTTCGTCCTGATAGGCGGGGTAGATATCGATTGTGTCTCCCCGAACCCTAAAGGTTCCCCTGTGGAAGCCAAAATCTCCCCTGTCGTATTGCAAATCAATGAGCCTATCTATTATTTGTTTTCTGTCTAGGCTCATTCCTTCTGAAAATTCAAAGACAAAATTGCCGTATTCACGGGGGGAACCTATGTTATACATGCAGGAGACCGAGGCAACAACGATAGTATCTTTACGCGTAAGTAAGTTAGTTGTAGCCGCCAGACGCAGCTTGTCTATTAACTCATTAATACCCGCGTCTTTCTCAATATAGGTATCTGTAGACGGCAGGTATGCCTCGGGTTGGTAAAAGTCGTAGTAGGAAACAAAGTAGGAAACCGCGTTTTCTGGAAAAAAATCCCTAAGCTCCTGATAGAGCTGTGCAGCGAGCGTCTTATTGTGGGAAATAATTAAAGTAGGTCGTTGCAAACGCTCAATTACATTAGCCATTGTGAACGTTTTTCCAGAACCTGTAACGCCTAACAGAACTTGATATGGAGTTCCCTTTTCTACTCCCTTTGTAAGACTTTCTATTGCCCTGGTTTGATCGGGAATTGCTCTGAATTTCGAACTCAATTTGAATCTCACTTTTGATAAGTATACAATACCCAAATATAAGCCGAAAATGGGAGAAATAAAAAAAGGTTCTACTATCTCTGATTCCTTAACTATAGAAGGATTTCCTATTGAACGGGAGCGCAAAATCCCAAAAAAAGATCTCCATATCTACCAACAAGTAAGTCGGGGGTTGGCTGTAAGAGGAATAGGCGGAGGGGTTTTGGTGCCTGCACAATTGGATTCATCTAAAGGAGTAGATTATATTAGAATCATTTTACCCGAAGATTATAAGGACCTGGTAAATTTAGCTGAAACTATTATTGATTATAAAAACACTTATGGTGTGTATATGGAACCTCAGGCATGGTATGACACATTAAACGGGATAGTTGCTGTTGTTGCAAACTTTATAAAAACACAAAGATCTTCGTAATTTACCCCTTGACACTTTCGGGTTTTCTTTGTATTTTTAAATATATGGCTCCAATTATCTATAAGCGCCAGGGTCAGATTTTAGACTTTATCAGGCAGCATATTCAAACTACGGGCTCTGCTCCCACCTTAAGACAAATTGCGGAAGCGATAGGAGTTTCTTCTTTAGCTACGGTTCATGAACACTTAGCCGCCCTAGAACAGAAGGGTTTAATTAAAAGGAAGCAGGGCAAGGTTAGGTCTATTGAGCTTTCAGGGGAAACTGAGGATTTTGATGGGGACAGCCTTGAGGCTCCCATTTTGGGTTTCATTGCGGCAGGTGCACCAATTGAGGCATACACCGATCCTAACGCCACTCTTTCCATTCCCTCGACCTTTATTAGTCAACAAAAAAGGGTCTACGTACTCCAGGTTCGAGGTGAATCTATGATTGAGGAACAAATAAGGGATGGGGATTTTGTAATAGTTGAGCAGGTTGAAAGCGCAAATAACGGAGATATTGTCGTTGCCCTTCTTGATAATGGAATGGCCACTC
>CAYNFU010000020.1:0-13872 GCA_964396785.1 uncultured Gammaproteobacteria bacterium
GGCTCTTCAGAAACGCCAATTTACTTTCGATAAAAAAGGCGAGGAATACTATAACACAATTAGCTCATATATTAAGGCTATGAGGGCTAGTAATGTTGATGCAGCTCTCTATTATCTGGCTCGGATGGTGGTTGCCGGCCAAGACCCCCTCTATATTGCGAGAAGAATGGTTGTATTTGCTTCAGAGGATGTAGCCTCTCCTACCGCCTTAGTGGTGGCAAACGCAGTCTTTCAGGCCTGTCAACAAATTGGTTATCCGGAGTGCCAAGAGAATTTAGCTGCTGGAACAGTCTATTTAGCAACGGCAAAAAAGGATAGGTCGGCCTACGAAGCCTATATGAGAGCCTTAGAGGGTGTTAAAAAGTTCGGAAACCTCCCCATTCCACTTCAGATTCGCAATCCAGTCACTAAGTTGATGAAAGACATTGGATACGGAGAAGGTTACGAGAAATACACGAAAGAAGATTTACTGCCTGAAAAATTAAAGGGTAAGAAATACTATGAAAAATAACAAATTAAAAAAACTGCTAGATGAAACATCTAAAAATGCTACCCATTTTGTTTCAAGCCCTGATACGATTGAAAAGATGAAGGCTATGGGATTACCTATTGAAGAAAAATTCATAACTTACGAAGAATACTTTGAAAAACTTGTTGCTCATAAAAGGAAAAACGCTGTTTCATTGCTCAGACAGCTTCCTTTACTTGATGGCACAATCGCAAACGGTGTTATCTCTGCTATCTATGAAGAAATCAGAGCTAGTTTTGCATTAGAAATACTTACTTCCACTATTTTTAACTCAATAGTATTGCTTGAATATGCAATGAAAGTACGAGTGTATGATGAAAGGTTGAAAAAAGACCCCAACTCCGAATGGGAGAAAGTTGAGCAATTAAAAATGAAGGGGTTGATAAGCTGGTTAATTAAAATGGAAATTATCAATAATGAAGATAGGCAGGTGCTTGATGACTTTAATGATAATTTTAGAAACCCTTATTTGCACATTAACATTCATAAGATGATTAAAGGTATTTACGCAAATGATGTGAGAAAGGTAGACATAAGAACAGAAAAAATGGAAATTAAAAACAAAGTAGATGTCTCAAAACATCCTCAATTATGGTTTCTAGCCAAAAAGTTTTACGATAGGTCTTATGTCCTAAATGTACTTAAATTTTGCATTGACTGGACAAACAAACTTTTAAGAGAAACCGAAAAAAATGCCTGAAACAAGAACCATAAGGATTGACCCAAAAATGTTTATCGGGAAACCCTTTACTAAATGCCCAAAATGCAAGAAGGAGGATAGTTACGGATTACTGATGGTAAATACAAGAAGCTATACAAAACGGTGTAGGGAGTGTTGGTATTCTGAAAACTACGATTTACCTGCTCTCGACAAGAAGATAATCTACCTAGACCAATTCGTAATAAGCAACATGATGAAGGCAATCAACGAAAAACTAGGTAAAAAAGAAAAAGTTGACAAAGTCTATCTAAAATTATTTGAGGAGCTAGACAGAATGGTTAAATTGCAACTAATAATTTGTCCAGATTCAATGTACCACAGAGACGAGTCCTTACTTTCTTTTTACAAAGCACTTAAAAGAATGTACGAGCATCTTTCCTATGCCACAACTTTTTACGATTCAGGAACAATAAGAAGGTTTCAGTTAGATGAAGATTTTAAGAACTATCTTACGTCTAAAAGTAGTGATTGGAAAAGCCTACTGGACACAAGTGATGTTTTGCCTGGAGATTGGGCAGATTGGCAAGACAAACTCCTAATAACCGTTGATTCCTTGATAAAACAAAAGGAAATAGATTCCTTTAAGGCTATAAGACTTACCACATACGAAAATGTAAAAACAATTTTCAATGGGTGGCAGCAGGAAAAAACAAAATCTTGTTTAGACTTTTTCAAAGAAATAGCTTCTTCTTACGGAGCAGCAATAGTTAAGGGGTACGCAAACATGATGGCAAAGTATATACAGGTATCCATGGGGGCAAGGGAGCCCACTATAGATGATGTTTATTCAATAACAAACGAGGAATCCATATTGATTTCTTCTATGCTACGATACCTACCAAACGGAGCAGACGATTTTGAGAACATTAAAAAAATCATGACTTATCTAAAATCAGACAGGTTAGAAACAGTTCCGATAAATGAAATTTACAGTGCAATTTGGGCAGCTATAGCTTATCAATCGAGCAGGGGTGGGAGAACTACACCTCCAAATGTAGGAATGTTCAATGATGTAGAAATGGTGGGTACTTTGCTTCCCTACTGTGACGCAATTTTTGTTGATAAAGACATGTATTCTTTACTAAATTTTGGAGCAGTGAAGAAAGTATTATCTAAATATAAAGCTAAAGTATTTTCGCTAACTAACATAAACGACTTTTTTGGATATCTGGAAGAAATAAAAAAGAACACCTCAAAAAAACATTACGAAACAATCAAGCAAGTTTATGGCAATAATTGGGACAGACCATTTTACGAGATGTATGACAAAAATGAATAAATTATCATCAATACAAAAAGTTGTATTCAGAAATCTTGGTGAGTTTTTTGCTAATCCAGATATAGCTGCTCTGTGTCAAACCAATCCTATTTCAGCTACCATAGCTACTTATTTCGGTGGTAATTACCAACAAGAACAATTTGAAACTCTTACAACTTTTGTACACCTTCTTCACTCTCGTCTAAAAAATGTTGAGGAAAAATCTGTTAGTAAAGAGTTTCTAGAATCAAATGATGGAAAAAGGATATTGGGTAAAATCTTAAAAAGTATAGTTAGAGATAATCGCATTGAGAAACTAACAGCCATGTCCAATCTTACAGTGAATTTATTTCAAAAATCTGAATTAAATGTTGACGAAAAAGAAGTCTATGTTGATATTTTAGATAGCTTAAATGTACTTCAACTTTCAATTTTGCAACGAGCAGTTATCGAAATTAAAAGCAGAACTGTGAATCAGCACAGAGGCTTTGGTTGGGAAAAACTTCAAAAAGAATATGAATCAAAAGGTGTGACTGGAGCTTTATTGCTTCAATCCATAAGAACACTTGAGAGCAATGGACTAGTTAATCAGAACGATGCGACACTACACGAACAAGACCAAACGCATTTCGTTACAATTTTTGGAGAGCAGTTCTACGCCTTCATTTCGTCAGACAAAATATAGTTACTTCTTGGTATATTCATCTGAACCCTTGAAGATATTTAGCGTAGTTCCCTGTCTGTTGTCAGGCAAACCTGAATTTGGGACTGGGGTCGCAACACCAGCTGGGTTATTACTAGGTTGAGGTGTTGGACTAGTACTAGGCTGTTGGGTCTGAGGACTAGATTGTTGTGAATTATCTTTTGCCATATTAAACCAATCTCCCCTGATTATACCACCAATAATAAGCATTACTGACAAAACAAAAACGACCAGTGCAAAATTAAAATCCCTTCCTTTGTCCTTTAATCTCTTTATGTTTAGGTTTACGGATTTTTTACAATCATCCAGAAAATTTATTCTAATTTGATTTAATTTGAGTTTTCTATTTTCAGCCAAGAATGAGTCGGTATCCGCTGGCATTGAAAAATCTCTACATAACAAAGACCTAACCAAGAAAATTGCAGAAAGTAATAGTAATAAACCCCCAAAAGTTAGAAATAAATTCCAATTAGGCCTTATTCCAGAAATTGTAGAAATTGCTATCAGGATTGTAGGAATAGCTAGTATTGCAGCTAATAAAGAGGCTGTCTTTGTTTCGATACTTTCTACCGAACTATTTTGAACTTCCAGTTGTTTATAAGAACTCTCTTTTAATAAATCAAACAATTCGCTTTTTACCTTCATCAAGGCAATTTTATCACCATTCCGCGAAAATTTGACAACAGTTTGGTCTCTGCTACGCTCAAATTACATACAAAAACAAGGTTGATATGGCAATGAAAATAAGGATATTAGGAAAAGAAAAAGTAAAAAAATCCCCCAGTCCCCTGTCCCAAAAAGAAATTATAGCCAGAATTAACAAGTCCACTCGCCTTTCGTACAAGTATCTCAATTTGTTGATAAACAGGAAATGACAAAGATTGAACCGGAAGAAGAAAAGACGGAAAAACAACGCGGTTTTGAATTAAGAACAAAAAGCGGGCTTCCCCTAGACGCTGTCGTATCAGCCCTCCAAAAAGCCATAAGAAGGGGTATTGAAGAAAGGGCTCTTTATTTTATGCACGAGATGATAGAAAGCGGTTTTGTTAAATACTTCTGGAGAAGAATTACTATTATTGCCATTGAAGATATTGGATTGGCCGACCCTCAGGCGATTGTTTTAATCAATGCTCTTTGTCAGTCAAATGAACGAGTTAACCGCAAGTTTTATCAGGATACCTACTGCCCGGGAATGGCAGTTTTATATCTTTGCAGGGCTCCAAAATCCCGAGAGGTTGACTACGCACTTGATTATGTGGAAACCAAAAGAAAAACTGGTCAATTAAAACTTGAGCCGAATAGCATTGACTTGGATTGCCATACGGAAGCTGGAAGAGAAACTTTGAAAAAGAAGGCTAAAGAGGAAGAAAAGGGCTACGAAAACTTGGTAAATGAAAAGTTTTACTACGAAGGCATCCTTACAAATAATCCCGCATCAATTCAGAATGATTTTTGGAAAAAAAGAGTCTGGAAAATGAGAAAACTTAATAAAAGCAAGTTAGACCTGAAGGTTACTTAAATGTTGAAAAGAATTCGGCAAGGCTTACTCCCAAGCCTTTGGCAAGCTTCTCAACATTTTTTAGTGAGATGTTTTTCCTCCCTCTCTCCACAGCACCCACGTATGTCAAATGCAAATGTGCCTTATCCGCCAATTCCTCTTGGGTCAAGTCCTTTTCCTTTCGCAGTCCCTTTATCCTTTCCCCGTAGCGTTGTAAAACCTTGCTTGCTGGCATATTTTTATCGCTTGCAACGATATTCACAGATTATTAGAATGAATCCGAAGAATATACAGCCGAAGAATCCTATTTGTGCTAAAATATGCGGTAGATTCAATACTTTATTAAAAAATGCGTTTCTTTGAAAATCTCAAAACAGACAGAAAGTTCTTACTTATCGTAATTGGTTTTGTCCTTGCAACCTTTCTTGTCCCATATCTGACAATTCCGGGGCTAATAGTTTGGTGGTTCTATAAAAAGTCTAGGTTTTCCAAAAAGGCTAAGGTTATTGCATCATTCGTCGTGGGAGGGGCACTTCTTACTCTTGTTGGATTAGGACTAATCGCCTATGCAAAAGACCAAGAACCCCACCTTACTATTAACGAACCGCACGGAAACATCAGCGTCAAAGCTCAACAGACTGTTATAAAGGGAACTTATGAACCGAAAGACAGGAAAGTTTGGGTCAATGGCAAAGAAGTAAATGTATCTAATGGCACCTTTGAGATGGTTTATGACCTAAAAGAAGGTGAGAATAAAATTGAAATTACGGCTGGCAACTGGAAACGAGCCCGAGTCAATCTAATTATTACCCGTGAATTGACTGATGAGGAAATTGCAACACGAACAACACCCAACTCCACAGCCCTAAAACAGCCATCATCCACCCCACAACCCACCAAACTATCCCAAACCCCTGAACAGAAGATTGAGGAAAGAATCAGAACTTCCCTAAAGCAATCTACAAATACTAATAAAAACAAGATTATAGAAATTCGCATCAATAAAGCTTTTGACAACGATAAGGAATATGGTGTCTTTATTTCCATCAACGCTGACGATAACCTATCCGAGGATTTTATTAAAAAAGGTATTTGGGGAGATATGACGAATATCTATATTGCTTTGTATAAAGAACCAATCGGAATACGGGAAGCCACTATTGTTGCCCATTTCCCCATGACCGACAAATACGGAAATTCAAGCGACCAAATGGTAATGAAAACATCACTTCAGGTAGATGAAGCCAAGAAAGTGAACTGGAACTCCGATAAAGCGACGCTGTCCCTTCAAGTTCTTCCAGAAGTATGGACAACACAAACAAATCTGCTTAAGTGACCACGGGTATATAGCCGCCTATTGGTGATAAAATCTTGAAAGATGAAGATGAAAAGCAGTCCTCGGAAAAGTATTGGTCAAAAAATTCTTGATATTCTCCAAAGTAACAAGCTTTTTCTTCAAGAGTGCAAAAAATCCAGAAAACGATTCTTAAAGACTACATCCTCAAAAATTCTTGCTAACGGAACCAAACATATCTACAAGTGGAACGACAAAGTTCTTAATGAAGAAACAAGAAAAATTATGGATAGATTTGCTATTTTGCCGTCCTCTTGGGAAGGAAGCATCATTGACTACATAAAAACCGGTAAATTAGTTCCTCCGGCTTCTACCACCGAGCCGCAGGTCGTAAGTGAAATAGCGGAGCCCGGAAGGTATGAGAGACTTTCTATTCAGATTTTCAAATATACGACAAAGAAGGAGTATATCGCCAAGTGGCCAGCAATCAAAAAGTTGCAGGTTTATTTAAGCGACCAGAAACCCAAACCCATCTCTGGACGAGATTTGGACATATTAAGGTTATATCAAATAGGTAAGACCGATAGAGAAATAGCAGATGAACTTTATGAAAAAGGGGAAGAAATGGATGAGTCAAATATACGACAGATAATAAGCAGGCTTGCTCCTCTGCTTAGCATCAAGAGGAAAAACGCGACTAGAAAAAGATAGTAATTGGCGTCGCAATAACTCCAAAACAATTTGTCACAATGGCTTCAATATGAAAATGAAGCCTATAAAAACAGAACAGGAATACTCCACAAAAGACCTCGGTGAAGCTTCAGCTATTTTAGCCAAGAGAATAAAACTTCTTCGTATTGAACGGAAATCTGGTATATGTTGGTTTTATTTTGACAAAAAGTTCGCGATATCTGTCGCGGATAAATACTGGGCAGGAGAACTTCTAATAGACGCAAAAAGATACAACGAGGCGGAAAGAAATCTGAAAACAAGAATTTTTTCCCAATCCCAAAGTGAAAATCGTAGAGGGCGTACTGTTAGCGTGGCTGGGCGATTCTAAATAAAACCAGACAAAGTAACAGCGACCGACCGAAGCGACCGATACACCGAATAATTTTTGACACAAGGCCTTTGAGTTCAGACGAGACTCTGAACGGCACAAGAACAAATTCGGGTTGAGGGAGCGAGGGAGGGAAGGTATAGAAGGGGGCGGAAAAACAATATGAAAAAGCGACAAAGTTACCAAAGAGAAACAAAACAGGTGCGGATTGATGCCGGATTGCACCAACTACTCAAAATCAAAGCCGCAAAGGCAGGAAGAACGATTAAGAGCATCCTAGAAGAGCTTTTATCAGAGTTTCTAGAGGTTAAAGAGGCGGACTAAATATGGCAAACAAAAAGAAACAAAAACGGGTACAGGTGGTTAGCAATTACCAAAGCCTATCGTGTGAATCAAAGACAAATTTAGAAAGAGCTGTTGGGAAAATACTGGCATCAATTCTCGCCAATCAAAATATCCTGAAAGTAAGCCGAAAATTTGACACCAGTCAGGTCAAAGTTACGCTTAAATTATAAACAAAAACCAGAGCCGCACCGTTCAAAATGAGACTCTGGTTTAGACACAAGGTCTATGTATTATTCTAACACTGTCGTTCAACCAAATATCAATACAAATCTTTCCGAGATGGAAAGAATTGAAAGAAAAAGATTAACAGGCTCCTACGAACTCCCCGACCCCAACACTCCATATACGATTAGAGCAGGGATATACATCCGAGTATCAACCGGTCCCCAAGCCAATGACGATAAAGCTTCAATCCCTGAACAAAGAAGAGCTGCTATGGAAGTTATTGAGCATAATAAGTGGGCACTGATAAGGGAATATCAGGATATAGAAGCAACTTCTTACGAAGAAAGTCCTTTGAGCAGGGAGGGTTTATCAAACGCAATCAGAGACGCAGAAAATGCTCTCTATGATGTCTTATTAGTATGGATAGACAGCAGACTGGGAAGAAATTCTGAAGAAGTAGGCATGATTAGGAAATCGCTGAGAGAACTTGGTGTTCAAATCTATTCGGTCAAAAAGCCCTTACAAATTATTGACCCGCGATTTTATAACCCCAAGATAGACAGATTTCGCCGCGTCCAAGAAGGAATTTACGACTTAATGTCAGACAACGAGAGTGCCGAGTTTTCAGCAAAAATGCAATTTGGAAAGATGAAAAAAGCTCTTGACGGCAATATCCCCAGTAGAGTGCCTTTTGGTTATAAAAAGAAGAAAAAGATAGCTATTGTTAACGGTAAAGAAAAGGTGATAAGTGAAGTTGTTCCAGATAACCAACAGCTTGCAATCGTAAAGGAAATCTTTGACTTATATCTGAATCAAGGTTACGGAATAAGAAAAATTTGCGGGATTCTAAACGCCAAAAATGCTCTTGCCCCAAGAAATGGTAAATGGAACTACTCAACTGTCAGATACACGCTTAAAAATCCAACTTACGCCGGAAAAGTAAGATGGGGTTGGAAACTTTCAGACTTCAGGAGAAGCAAACAAAGACTTTCAAAGGGCTATAGCGGAGTTATAGTTAACGGCCACCATTTGGCGATAATAACCGAAGAAGACTTTGTCAAAGTTCAGAAAAAGACGGAGATAAAAGCACAACTGGGTGGTAGAGCTGTGGCCTCTCAAGGACTTTTGGTAGGACTTCTTAAATGCAAATTGTGTGGAGGTGGTGCTTATATAACTTCTTCTCCAAGCATGTATGCCTACAAAATGGAAAAAATGGGAAAACCCAAAGATAGATTCTCAAAAATTCACTACTATGTCTGCAGTACGGTCTCAAAATACGGAAGTACTGCCTGTAAAAGATACATCTGCGGTCAGAAAAGAGTTGAGGAGTTGATAGTTAACGAAATAAGAAACTTAGCCAATTCTAAAGAGGCTCAAAAAACTTTTGAAAAAACTCTGAAAACAACAAACAATGATGGGGCAAAACTAAAAGAATCTGCCCTCAACCAAGAACTTAAAAAAAATCCACAAAAAAGAGAAAGATATACCAGAATATATGGCGAAAAAATTATCACATATGATGAGTATTGCAAACTGATTAGCGAACTCAATGAATCAGAAGTAAAACTTAGGGACAATCTGTTGCAATTCCAAAGAGAAAATAAGACAAATGAAATAATGACAGAAAAACTTACAAAAGCAGTAAGTTTATTCAGAAATTTTGATAAAATCTGGGAGGGAGCGGGTTTTGAGGTTAAAAAGGACTTATTAAGAAGCGTAATCAAAAAAATTGTCTATTCAAAAAATAAGGTTTTCATTGAATATCAAATATAGCAATGACTATCAAAGCTAATAATCTTGGATTACAATACTCTTAGATGACTATGAATGATGAACAAACTATAGCAAAAGCCAAAGGCAGACCAATGCTCGCTTGGGTGGGCAAAAAGCCCCTTGAGAAAGTGGAATACTTCCCTGCTCAAGAAAAAGAAGTTTATGGAGACAAAAATTCAAAAGAATTTAACAAGCTATTCTGGGGAGACAATCTTCAAGTTCTGTCCCACCTTCTGAAGGATTACAGAGGAGAAATTGACCTAATCTACATTGACCCCCCATTTGATAGCAAAGCTGAATATGTCAGACGGGTAAAAATCAGAGGACAACAAATAGAAGGTGAGCAACAAAGCATCCTCGAAGAAAAACAATATGCAGATATTTGGGAAAACGATGAATATCTACAATTCATGTACGAAAGACTACTTGTTATGCGAGAACTTCTCTCAGAAACAGGTAGCCTTTTTGTCCATTGCGATTGGCACAAATCCCACTATTTACGCTTGATTTTAGAAGAAATATTCAGTGAAGAAAACTTCGTAAACGAAATAATATGGCAACGAAAGTCTGCAACTTCTTTTGCTAGAAAACAATTAGGAATAGTTAATGACACGATTTTTTGGTATTCAAAATCATCAAAGTATATTTTCAATCCCACATATGTCAAAGAAAATAAAGCTACCCAAAAGTATATAAAGGAGAGGTTTATTTTTGATGATGGAGATGGCAGAAAGTATATGAAATCACCTCTAGTTAATCCACTAGATAGACCCAACCTCAAATATATATTCAAAGGTATCAACCCGCCCCCTTCAGGTTGGTTATATTCAAAAGAGAGGATGGAAGAATTTTTCCAAAAAGGCGAGCTCCTATTGCCAGATGACCCCACTAAGCGTATCTATCGAAAAATTTATCTTGATGAATATGTAGGACAACTTGTTCAGAACATTTGGTCTGATATTCCAATCGTGAATCCTATGGCCATCGAAAGAGGAGATTATCCGACTCAAAAACCCGAAGCTTTGTTGGAAAGAATAATCGATATGTCCTCATCCAAAAATAGTATTGTCTTAGATTGTTTCTGTGGAAGCGGAACAACAATGGCAGCCGCACAAAATTTAGGCAGAAAATGGATTGGATGCGATATAAACATTGGGGCAATTCAGACAACCACAAAGCGTTTAGCAGGCATAATTGATAACCAATTAAAGAAAGATGGACAAAAACTAATCAAAGATGACCACAAGGGTTTGCTCGCATTTAAGGTTCTCAATGTTAATGATTACGACATTTTCAAAAACGAGATAGAGGCAAAAGAAATCGTTATGGAAATGTATGGAGTGGAGCCAATGAAGCGAAGCTGGTTTGATGGTGAATTGGATAATGACTTCGTTAAAGTAATGCCGCTTAACCGCATTCTCAATAAACTTGATATTAAAGAAGCAATAAGGGCAGTATCAGACAACCTAGACCGATTCACTCCCAAAAAGACATCTAAGGCCAAAGAAAGCATTTACCAAGAGGGTCTAATTATAATCTGTTCCAGTGCTGAATTAGACGCAACTGACTACTTAAAAAAAGAAAACAACACAGGCGTGAGTATAGTTATCAAAAACATATTAAATGATAAAAAGAATTTAATTTTCAAACAGAAACCTGAAGCAAAAATATCTGTCAAGACAGCCGGTAAAAAATTGTCAGTTGAAATTAAGGAATTCTATTCGCCAATTCTTATGCGAAAGCTGGAATTGGAAAATGAAAAGATTATGGACAAAAAAGCCAAAGTAAAAGTTGAAGATTTCAAGCAAATTATAGACAGCGTGGCTATTGATGTAGATTACGAAGAAAAACTATTTAATGCTGAAATAATAGATTTACCCGATAAGAAAGGGGTAATAAAAGCAGTATATAACCATCAATACGAAAAAGGCGGCCAATATACAGTAGCCGTAAAAATAGTGGATGTTTTGGGCGAGGAATACTTTGAAACATTTAAGGTTAATGCTAAATGATGGAAAATCCACTTCTCTTAAAGATTCAGGAAAAAGTTAGCCAGTGGCGTGATAGTGACTACCAAGGAGCCCAAAAAGAAACGCTAAATATCTTTAGGCATATAAAAAAGGTCGGATTTCTTCATTCTCCCCAACTAGAAGCCTTGGAAACCTACATTTTCCTTAAAGAAATTATTGGCAATAAACACACCGCCGAAGTAGTTAAAGATATTTTTGATGACGAAAAAGAGCTAATTTTGTCTCTAGGTGTATCAGAAAAAGAAGCTTTAGATTTAGCCTTTGATTCTGACAAGACAACAAAAATTAGCGAATTACTGCACAAAAAATACAACGGTCTTGACTATGCCAATCAGGTCTATGCCTTAACAATGGGCTCGGGGAAAACAATTTTGATGGGGACAATGATGCTCTATGATTTCGTTCTATCTTTTTATCACCCTGACGATAATCGCTTCGGAAAAAATGCCTTAGTCTTTGCTCCTGACACAACAATTATTGACAGCCTTAAAGAGATAAAGACTTTTGATTACACAAAGGTGTTGCCAAAAGAGTATCAGAACATTGTCTTGAACATTAAATATCACTATCTGGAAAGCCCGGAAACGCCCGTAAACCCCATTGGCAACTACAATGTAGTCATTTCTAACTCTCAAAAGATAATACTCAAAACAAGACACAAGGAAGATAATCGGGCTCGTCTATTCAGGGATGAAGGTTTTCTCAAAAGCAAAGCGATTGAAAATAGACGCTTGCAGGCAATTAGAGAAATGAATAATCTGCTTGTCTTTGTAGATGAGGCTCACCACTCATTTGGCACAACCTTAGAAGGAACTTTGAAAAAAACCAAAGAAACTATCAACTATATTCACAAAGAGGGCAAGACCCCGCTTGTCGGCGTACTCAATCTGACAGGTACGCCCTATGTAAGCAATAAAATGATTAGCGATGTTGTCTATCATTTTGGTCTTAAACAAGGAATTGAAAAAGGTATTCTTAAACAGGTCAGATTTTATGAGTACGGCAATGTTAAAACAGAAGGATTTATTGAGGATGTTATCACTAAGTTCTGGGAAACATACAAAGAAAAACGGCTAGAGGATAGGCTCCCCAAAATAGCTTTTTATTCGGCAAATATAGAAGATTTACAAAGTGAATTAAGGCCGAAATTAGAGGCAATTCTTCTGAAATTGGGTATATCGCAAGACAAGATACTTGAGTACCACACTGAAGCTGAAGAAAACAAAGACGAGTTTTTAATTGTTGACACTCCCCAGAGCAAAAAACAGTTTATTCTTTTGGTTGGTAAGGGCACCGAAGGCTGGAATTGTCGTTCCCTAGTGTCCTGTGCCTTATTCAGAAAGCCCAAGAGTTCAATCTTCGTACTTCAGTCCTCAACCCGATGTCTAAGAAGTATTGGCGATAATTCAACTCTGGCTTCTATATTTTTGTCTGAGGAAAATTACAAGATTTTAGATAAGGAATTAAGAAATAACTTTGCAATTTCCATTGAAGATTTGAAAAATCAGGAACAAAAGACAGTTGAGCACACCCTGACAGTTGAAAAAAAGAAAAAGATTAAGGTCAAAAAAACCCTCAAAGAAATCATCTCTATCTCTAATAAAGAACCCAGCAAGATTAAAGTTGACTTAGAAGTTTTTAATAACGAAAACTATTTACCTTATATCTCCGAAGGCGGAATCCTCCTTAATGAAGAACAAGTTGCTGAATTTCAAAAGTCGGCTGTCAAAAAACAGCTAGATTACAAAGGCAATTTAACTTTTTATGAAATTGTCGCTTTGATTAACCGCTATACACTGCTTCCCTGCTTGGAAGCTGAAGAATTGCTCCTCGCTAATTTCGGCGACAGACAAAAAGCAGTATCTACTATCAACGATAGTTTGGGACTCCTGCCATACATTATTCAAACAATACTCAAAAATGCTTTCCGCTATGAAGAAAAAACAACGCTTATTGAGGAAGAATTGGAACTTACAAAGAAATATCCTTTCAAGATAGAAGTCTTGGAAAGCAAAAATAGTTTAGTGGTCTATAAAGACAATGTAAGAAAAGGCAGACTGGGATTTCATATCAATCCCTACAATTTTGACAGCACTGACGAAAAGAGCCTTTTTACGGCTCTTAGAGAAGTCCTAGAGGCCGATGAAGCAATTGCTGACATCTATTTCACCGGTGGAGTAACTGAATCGGTCCACAACGACTTCTTTTTTGAATACTACAACCCGAGGGAAAAAAAGATTTCTAAATACTTTCCCGATTTCTTAGTAGAAACTTCAAAAGGAAGATTCCTAGTAGTAGAGGTGAAAGGCTCAACTGAAAAAATGAATTATGAAAGAAATAAAAATGAGTATGCTGGGAAAAGAGAAGATATTTTTAATGAAATCTTTGCAAAAGAATTAGGATTCAGAGAGTTTCAAGAAGTGAACGATAATTTTGAATACCACATCATCTTTGACGCAGGACTTCAGCATCAACAAAAAGAACTCTACGAAAAAA